>DATHGE010000372.1:0-28964 GCA_035317805.1 Flavobacterium sp.
CTGGCGCAATTGGTCAGGATGCAGGAAGAAATCGGTACCGGCGGCGGCGGTTTTCGTTTTATCTATGCTGCATTTTTGCAGGAAGCTTCGGTTATCCTCAAAAATGAGAAACTAAAGGAACTGTCGTTGGAAATGACGAAAATTGGCGATTTGTGGCGGGATTTTGCGGTAAATGCTTCGCGCGTCTATAAAAAAAGAAGCACACAGACGGACGTTTACAATACACTTTCAAATGAATTGCTGCACATTGCAGATCTGGAGGAGGAATTCTTCAAAAAACTAAAAAAAGCGATTAGCTAATTATTTTGCAGCCGATAATCCAAATAAATGACCTTGCCAAAAAGTACAAAGATGCCGAAATGTATTCCTTGAACCACTTTTCGCTGGACATTCATGAAGGCGAAATTTTTGGGCTGCTTGGGCCGAACGGCGCTGGGAAAAGTACTTTGATTTCTATCCTTTGCGGACTGATCAACCCGACTTCGGGCAATTTTACCATCGGCGGAATGACCTACGACAAAAACGCATTCGAAATCAAGAAAATAATCGGTGTCGTGCCACAGGAATATGCGTTGTATCCGACATTGACCGCGCGCGAAAACCTGCAATATTTTGGAAGCATGTACGGCATTAAAGGAAACGATTTAAAAGATAAGGTTGTGGAAAGCCTTGAATTTCTTGGACTTCTGAAATTTGCCGACAAAAGAATCGAGACTTTTTCAGGCGGAATGAAGCGCAGAATCAATCTCATTGCGGGAATCCTGCATGAACCGAAAATCCTGTTCCTCGATGAGCCAACCGTTGGCGTCGACGTGCAGTCTAAAAATGCCATTATCGAATACCTTCAGAAATTAAACAGCCACGGGACGACGATTATCTATACCTCGCACCATTTGACCGAGGCGGAGCATTTTTGTACCGATATCGCCATCGTTGACCGCGGACGCGTCTTTGCGAAAAATACGCCGCAGGCATTGATTGCGCAATGTGAAAACGCAAAGGATTTAGAAGATGTCTTTATCTCGTTAACCGGAAAAGAACTGCGCGATGATATATAAATTGTATATGTCGGTT
The DNA here is from genome assembly GCA_035317805.1 of Flavobacterium sp. Taxonomy (GTDB): domain Bacteria; phylum Bacteroidota; class Bacteroidia; order Flavobacteriales; family Flavobacteriaceae; genus Flavobacterium. Next base: position 1,075 of record DATHGE010000372.1, read on the forward strand.
GTGAAGGAAATCCTGCTGCTCAAACGCGATTTGGGCGGTGTGATTATTCTTTTCATCATGCCGTTGGTATTGATTATTACCGTGACGCTGATTCAGGACAATACTTTTAAGAAAGTCAGCGATGCAAAAATCCCGATTCTTCTGGTGGACAATGACAAAGGCAAAGTTTCCGAGTCTGTTTTTGAAAATCTCGGAAAGAGCAATGCCTTTACGGTTGTTACGCAATTTGACGGAAAACCCTTAAACGAAATAGAAGCCAAGGAAGCGGTTTTCAAAGGCAAATACCAGCTCGCCATTGTGATTCCCGAAAATCTGAGCACAGACCTACAAACTAAAATTGACCAGAATGTCGATAAGATATTAAAGAATTTCGGACTATCTGATACGCTTGCAAAGAAAGCAATTGGGAAGCAAATTACACAAAAGGAAGTCAAACTGTATTTTGATCCCGCCGTTCAATTGAGTTTTAAAAATGCAGTGATGAGTTCGATTGACAAAATGATTTCGCAGATAGAAACCAAGTCGATTTATGCTGCCTTCCAGGAACAACTCGGCGAAGGCGATTTTAATTTCGAACAAAAAAGCTTCATTAGTTTTAAGGAAATTATTCCGAGAATCAATAACAAGGAAATCATTCCGAATTCGGTGCAGCACAATGTCCCGGCGTGGACGCTTTTTGCGATGTTTTTTATAGTCATCCCATTATCGATCAATATCGTAAAGGAAAAAAATCAGGGAACTTTTGTACGCCTGCGCACCAATCCGGTCCCGAGTCTCGTCGTAATTGCCGGGAAGACGATTACCTACCTGATTATCTGCATGATCCAGTTTTATATGATGGTCGCAGTCGCGGTATTTTTATTCCCGCATATCGGTTTGCCGGCCTTAAATGTGAATTTTAACCTCGGATTGATGAGCGTCGTTGCGTTATTCTGTGGATTTGCTGCGATCGGTTATGGCATATTGGTCGGAACAATCGCAAAAACACAGGAGCAATCTGCGCCTTTCGGTTCAACGAGCGTCATTATTTTGGCCGCCATCGGCGGTGTCTGGGTCCCGGTTTTTGCCATGCCGAAAATGATGCAGGTTATTGCGCAGTCTTCACCCATGAACTGGGGATTGGAAGCATTTTACGACGTCATTCTGCGCAATGGCGGAATTGCGGATGTACTTCCCGAAATCAGCCTTTTATTTTTATTTTTCATAATCACCATAACCATCGCTTTGTTGTATGACAAGAAAAAAAGAACAGTATAACGAAGCGGAATACCTGACCGTTACACACGAAATTCGCGTGCGCTTTAACGAAACCGACCCGCTCGGAATCGTATGGCACGGCTATTACATCACGTATTTTGAAGACGGGCGCGAAGCTTTCGGTCGCAAACACGGAATTTCGTATCTCGATGTTTTCGACAGCGGTTATACGACGCCGATCGTAAAGTCGAAATGCGAACACAAACTGTCATTGCGCTACGGCGATGTGGCACGGATTGAAACCACCATCGTAGATTCGCCCGCAGCAAAGATGATTTTCCGCTACAGAATCTATGATGCCAATAACGAAATTGCGTGCACCGGTGAAACCGTCCAGGTTTTTCTGGATCCGAAAGGGGACCTGCAATTAAATAACCCGCCGTTTTTTGAAGAATGGAAGCGCAAAGTCGGATTGATAAAATAACATGCTAAGAGAAGTTTTCATTTCAGGTACGAATTGCATTACGCCCATTGGGTTTGATGTAGCGGCTAACATTGATAATATTGTCAATGGTATATCTGGTATAGAAAAGCATGAAAATAATTTGATGCAGAATCCTTATTATGCAGCGGTAATTAGAGATTCGGAAGTAAACACCGCTTTTGCCAAAATCGCATCGGAAGATAATTACACCAAATTGGAAAAACTCATGATTTTGGCATTGTATCCGATTGTCAGCCAGGCAAAATCGGATTTTGGAGTTAAAACTGCTTTTCTGCTTTCAACAACCAAAGGGAATATAACGGCGCTTCAGGATTCCAATATCGAAAATGCCCAATTAACAACTTTAGCCAAAACGGTAGCTGGGTTTTTCGGATTCAAAGCGGAGTCGATTGTAGTTTCAAACGCCTGTGTTTCCGGAATACTGGCGGTGTCGATTGCCAAAAGATTAATCCAGGCAAATGTTTATGACGAGGCGTTTATTGTGAGCGGTGATCTGGTTTCAGAATTTGTACTTTCAGGATTCAATTCGTTCCAGGCGATGAGCGATTTGCCGTGCAAGCCTTATTCGAAAAACCGTACAGGTGTCAGTTTGGGCGAAGCGACCGCTGCAGTTTTAATGACTTCTGATAAGAAAAATGCCAAGGTTAAAATTCTGGGCGACGGCTCGATTAACGATGCCAATCATATTTCAGGACCGTCGAGAACCGGCGAAGGGCTTTTCAGGAGCATTGAAAGCGCGTTGAAGGAAGCCAATGTAAAACCAAATCAGGTCGATTATATTTCTGCCCACGGAACCGCAACGCCATTCAATGACGAGATGGAAGCGATTGCTTTCAACCGGCTTGAAATGGGAAACGTCCCGGTAAACAGCCTCAAAGGCTATTACGGGCACACACTCGGCGCTTCCGGGTTATTGGAAACAGTGATTGGGATTGAATCGGTTTTGCGGAACAGGTTATTTGTTTCGCTGGGATTCGACGAAATCGGCGTGAGCCAACCCATCAACGTCATTTCAAAAAACGAGGACAAGGAAATTAATTACTTTCTCAAAACGGCTTCCGGATTCGGCGGCTGCAACACGGCAGTATTATTCGAAAAAGTAAAATAGTTTGGAAAAGAAGACCTACATAAAAACCTATTGCATCATTGAGAACGACAAGATTGTTCTGGACGGCAAAACTGTTTTCGAAAACGAAGCATCAGGATTTGCCGACTTTTCCAAAAAAGCATACCAGTATTTTGGAGTAGGTTATCCGAAGTTCTTTAAAATGGACAATCTCAGCAAACTCGCTTTCCTGGGTGCCGACGTATTGCTCAACGGCAAAATCGATCCCGAAAAAGAAAACGACATTGCGTTGCTTTTCGCCAATAAATCCGCGTCACTCGATACCGACGTAAAATACCAGGAATCCATTTCCGACAAGGAAAATTATTTCCCGAGCCCGGCCGTTTTTGTCTATACGCTGCCAAATATCTGTCTGGGTGAAATTAGTATCCGCCATCAATTGAAAAGTGAGAATTCTTTCTTTATATTTGACGCGTTTAATCCGGGTTTTATGGCCGATTATGCGAATATTCTTATCCATACCAAAAAAGCTGGACAGGTTTTATGCGGCTGGGTGGAATTTTTCGACGAAGATTACAAAGCGTTCCTTTATCTGGTTTCGGACGAAGGTCAAAATGAGCACAATAAACAAAATTTAGAACTATTATATAACAGTTAATTATGGAAGCATTAAAACAAGAATTGAAAGAGAAGATTATTGCCGTTTTGAACCTTGAAGACATCAGCGTGGCTGACATCAACGATTCGGATCCGTTATTTGGAGAAGGGCTGGGACTGGATTCTATCGATGCTTTGGAACTGATCGTACTTTTAGACAAGGATTATGGCATTAAACTCGTTGACCCGAAAGAAGGAAAGAACATTTTCCAATCGATCAACACCATGTCGGCTTATATTACCGCAAACAGAACAAAATAGATTTTCAGATTCTGGTATTCTGAAAATCCGAAAATCCGACAATCCAAAATAAATGAAAATAGCCATCACCGGAATGGGAATTATTTCTGCCATCGGAAATTCGGTGGATGAAAATTTCGATTCTCTCATTAACAGCAGAAAAGCGATTACGACTATCGGGAATATTCCGACGGTACATATTGACGTGATGAAAGTGGGCGAAATCAAGAAAACCAATGACGAACTGGCTGCAGAGCTTAAATTGGATTCGGATAATAATTTTTCCAGGACGGCCATGATTGGCGCGATTGCAGCGAAACAGGCCGTTGAAAATGCCGGAATCACTTCGATCAACGAATACAAAACCGGACTCATCTCGGCGACGAGCGTGAGCGGCATGGATACAACCGAAAAACATTACTACGATTATTTCGACCATCCCGGACTGATCAAATACATCAGTGCGCATGACGCCGGCGATGTGGCGCAGAAAATTGCGGAGGAAATCGGATTGAAGGGATTTGTGACGACGATCAGTACGGCTTGTTCTTCGGCGGCGAATTCCATTATGCTTGGCGCGAGGCTCATCAATTCGGGGAAACTCGACCGCGTGATTGTTGGCGGAACCGATGCTTTGGCGAAATTTACCATCAACGGCTTTAAGACGCTAATGATCCTTTCGGATACTTACAATACGCCTTTTGACAACAACCGGAAAGGACTGAATCTCGGCGAAGCCGCAGCTTTCCTGGTTTTGGAATCGGATGAAATGGTCAAAAAAGAAAATAAGAAAGTGCTCGCCTATGTTTCCGGTTTCGGAAATGCCAACGACGCTTTCCACCAAACCGCCTCTTCTGAAAATGGCGAAGGCGCTTTCCTGGCGATGGAAAAAGCCTTTAAGATTGCCAATCTCGAGCCATCGGATATCGATTACATCAACATGCACGGAACGGCAACGCCCAACAATGATTTGTCGGAAGGCCGCGCGGTAATTCGGATTTTCGGGGAAGAGAATGTGCCCGATTTCAGTTCGACCAAACCATTTACCGGGCATACGTTGGCCGCAGCCGCAGCTATTGAAGCAGTTTACAGCGTTTTGGCGTTACAGAATAACGTTGTTTATCCAAACCTCAATTTTGAAACCCCGATGGAAGAATTCGACCTGCTTCCGCAAACGGAACTCAAACATAAAAATATTGAGCATGTCTTGTCGAATTCCTTCGGATTTGGCGGTAATTGCTCGACTGTAATATTTTCGAAAGCCTAGATGAAAAAGACTTATATCAACGGAATCGGCTGTGTTTCGGCACAAAAAACTTTCGAAGGGAATTTTGCGGAAGGTTTCGAATTGCACGAAAACCTCAATTTTTTCCCACTCGAAAAACCAGATTATAAAGAATTCCTCAATCCAGTCGCGGCACGCCGAATGGCGAAAGGCGTGAAAACCGGAATCGTCGCGTCAACCATCGCGATGAAGGAAGCCAATCTCGAAATGCCCGACGCAATCATTACCGGAACCGGAATGGGCTGTATCGAGGATTCGGATAAATTCCTCAAGGCGATTATCGACAACAACGAGCAATTTCTGACGCCGACCTCTTTTATCCAATCGACACACAATACCGTTGGTGCGCAAATCGCGCTGGGATTGCAGTGCAAAGCTTACAATTTCACTTATGTGAATGCCGCGGTTTCGTTTGAATCGGCGCTTTTGGATGCCAAATTGCATATTGATGAAGGCGAGGCGAATTCGGTTTTGATTGGCGGTATTGACGAGATGACCGATTATACCTTGTCGCTTTTCAAACTGGCCGGATTTATCAAGAAAGACGAAGAAGGCAGTTTCCCTATTTTGAATTCTAAAACCAACGGGACCGTTTTCAGCGAAGGCGCGACTTTTTTCGCTTTGGAAAATGAAAAGAAAGCATCGACTTATGCAGAAGTTACAGCTATAGAAATCATTAATGAAATAGCGGTTTCTGAAATTTTCGGAAAAGTAGAAGCATTCCTGAAAGCTAACAATCTTGAAATTACGGATATTGATGCGATTGTCCTCGGCATCAACGGTGACATCGCTTACGATATTTATTATGATGCGCTAACAAAAAATACTTTTGCCAATATTCCGCAAATCTATTACAAGCATTTGAGCGGCGAATACAATACGGCATCGGCATTCGGACTTTATATAGGCGCGAACATTGTCAAATCGCAGGCAATTCCTGAAATTTTAAAGGCAAATGCGGCAACCAGATCCGAATTCAAAAATATCCTTTTATACAACCAATACCACGGAATCGATCATAGTTTTACCTTAATTTCTAAAGCTTGAAACACTTAATCGCAAGAGTTTTTTTTCTATCGGTTTTATTCCTGCTGGCTCTTTGGAGCCTTTTTGCAGCTATATCAGTCTGGCATTTCGTGTTGGTTTTGTTGGTTTGGTTCCTTTGTAATTTGATCGGCTCTTCATTTATCCATTTGAATTACCATGTAAAGGCGTATTGCAGCGATCCATCGGAAACGCGAAACCACATTGCCTTGACCTTTGATGATGGTCCGAACCCAAATACGCTCCAAATCCTCGACATACTAAAAAAATACAACGTCAAAGCCACGTTTTTCTGCATCGGGAAAAACATCGGGGCACATCCCGAAATCCTTAAGCGTATTGTAGCCGAAGGACATATTGTTGGAAACCATTCCTACAGTCACAGCCATGTTTTCGACTTTTACAGAAAAAACCGCGTGATCCGGGAATTGAAAGATACTGACGCACTGATTGAAAAAATAACGGGCAAAAAACCGCTTTTTTTCAGGCCGCCATACGGAGTGACCAATCCATCGATTCGCCGCGCGCTCGAGGTGACCAGGCACAAAGTCATCGGTTGGAATATCCGTTCGATGGATGGCATCACGAAAAACGGCAAAGTCATTTTTAACAGGATTTTAAAACGGATTTCGCCCGGTTCTATCGTACTTTTACACGATACGCGCCCCGAAACGGCGAAAGTTCTGGAACAGTTATTGCAAACGCTGGCCGAAAAAAATTACCAGGTTGTTTCTGCCGAACAGCTCCTGAATCTCAAAGCCTATGAAAATTAAAACCTGTCTTCTTTTGTTTATTGCGTTTCTGGCGACAGCTGCAACAGCACAGGAACAGAAAATGTCGGATGCCGAGGCCACTGCTTTCAGGCAATCGGTGAATGCGGTTTCCAAAAAAATCAAGACTTTAACGACCGATTTTATCCAATACAAACACATGGATTTTCTTTCGAAGGATATCGAGACTTCTGGGAAAATGTATTTCAAGGAGCCGAACCTGCTGCTTTGGCAATATAAAAAACCCTACAATTATTCGATTGTTTTCAAAAGCGGAAAAATCCTCATTAACGATGAAGGAAAGAAAAGCGCGATGGACGTCGGCAGCAGCAAAATCTTCGCAAAAATCAACAAGCTCATTGTAGGAAGTGTCAGCGGCGACATGTTTGACGACAAGGAATTCAGCATTTCCTATTTTAAAAACGGCGCCAATAATATCGCGAAACTGGTTCCGAAAGATGCCGCGCTCAAAAAATACATCAAGCAGATCGAACTGACTTTTGACAAACAGGACGCTACTGTAATCCAGGTTCGATTGCTCGAGTCTACAGAGGATTTCACGAAAATTGTCTTTAAAAATAAGATGCTCAATGCCAAAGTCGACGAGACCATTTTTACGAATTAGTCTTTTGCTGGCGGTTTTTGCCGTTTCCTGCGGATCGAATCCGATGAAGGACATGACAAGGACAACGGTCGAAAATCCGGTGTACAACACCGCATATTTTTCGAGTCCGGAAAGTGACTATGTCTATAAAACCAATATTTCGGTTTACGGCAATGAGTTCAGCGGGATTTTCATTGCCAAAAAGATCAACGATACGACACACCGCGTGGTATTTACGACCGAATTCGGGAACAAGCTGTTGGATTTTGAGATTTCGGAAACGGGATTTAAAGTCAATTCGATTGTCGAAGAGCTTGATAAAAAAATGTTGATCAATACATTAGTGGCCGATTTCAGGTTATTGCTGCGCGGGAAATTTGCGATTCAGGGGCAATATGAAAATCCGGTGAGCAAAATTTTACAATCCAAAGACGGCAATCGTTTCAATTACCTTTATATATCAAAAAGCGATGGTAAATTGGCGAAAATCCTCAATACTTCCAAAAGAAAAGAAAAAATTAGCATTACATTTAATTCAGAAAACAATATTTTTGCTGAAAGGATAATCATACAACATTATAATATCAAGCTCAGGATAGAACTCAATTATTTTAAAAACCAATAAACAAACAAACATGAAAAAATTAGTTGTTGCATTTTTCGTAATTTTTGGATTGTCGCAGGCTGAGGCACAGGTGACTTTCAAGCCTGGAATCAGGGGTGGTGTAAATTTCTCGCACTTTACACAAGGAGATGAATATTATGGGAATCAACCATATACCAATCCTAATACAGGTCAAACTTTTTATTATAATGATAATCCAGAATTTAGTTCTAAAACCGATTTTTATGTTGGTTTGTACGGCGCTTTGCATCTTACAAAATATTATACATTACAGCCTGAAATTGACTATTCGAGACAAGGTTCTAAGGTAAAGTGGCAAACCGTTGAGAATGATGTTTTAGTTCAAAACTCTACACAAGTTGATGTTTCTTACATTTCGCTTACAATTATCAATAAATTCACATTTAATGATAAATTTAACATACATATTGGTCCAGCGATTGACATTATAACTGATAAGACAAGAAATACATTCAATCAGAATGTAACATATGACCCGGGATATTACTATTATAGTGATGATCTTTACGATACAGATTCAGATATTGATTTGTCATTTGTACTTGGTTTAGGTTACAATTTTACCAAAAACCTGGGTATCGAGGCACGTATCAAAAAAGGGATTGTTCCGGTTCTGGATTTTGACGACGATCATACAAACGTTGTTTTCTCTGCAGGTTTAAACTATACATTTGACTTGAAATAAATCATGCTTTTAAAAGATTTCTATAAAATAATTTCATTGGAACAGAAGGAAGGCGTCCGATATGAAGCCGTCCTTCTGATCAATGAAAAGCACGATGTTTTTAAAGGACATTTTCCCGGAAATCCGATTATGCCGGGCGTTTGCATGATGCAAATCATTAAGGAACTTACCGAGCAAATCACTAAACAAACTTTGATGATGCAAAGCCTTACTAATGTCAAGTTTATGGCTTTGATCAATCCCGATATAACTCCGGAATTGCGGCTTGAACTCGATATTACAGAAACCGAAGACGGAATCATAAAGGTTAAAAATACCACCTGTTTCCATGAAACGGTTGCGCTTAAACTCAGCAGTGCCTATAAAAAAATATAGTATGAAAGCATTTATCCCAATCCTGTTTTTTCTCTTCTTCAGCAATCCTGAAATCGCCGACGTCCGGAAAACCTATACCGACGCGGCAAAATCAGAAGCCAATGCGAAATCATTTGCCGAAAAGCTATCTTCGGTTTCAGATACCGACAGCGATAAGGTTTTGGTCGCCTACAAAGGCTGCTCGCTGACCTTGAAATCGAAATTTTCAGGAAACCTCGGGGACAAAATTAATTTCATGAAAGAAGGCGCCAAACTGATTGATGGCGCGGTGGCCAGCGAACCAAATAATATTGAAATCCGCATGATTCGTTTCAGCGTTCAGGAAAGCGTCCCGAAAATTGTAGGTTACAAGAAAAATAAAGCAGAGGACAAGACTTTCATCCTGGCGCATTATAAAGATGCGGGCGATATCAAAGAATACATCAAAAACTTCATCAACCAATCCAAAAGCTTTACAGCCGCAGAAAAAAAAGCGCTCAAATAAACAATAATGGAAGACAAACTGCCTGATAGCAGCAATTTGAATTTTTGCGTTATTGTACCGACTTATAATAACAGCAAAACGCTGCGGCGCGTATTGGATTCCATCCTGAAATATACTTCCCATATCATCGTAGTAAACGATGGCTCGACAGACGAAACTTCCAAAATTCTATCGGATTATTCTGAAATTACACAAATACACTTTCCGAAAAATTGCGGAAAAGGAACCGCTTTGCGAAAAGGTTTCCAAAAAGCGATTGCACTGCATTACGATTATGCGGTAACGATTGATTCAGACGGGCAGCATTTTGCATCCGACATTCCGAATTTCATTTACGAAATCAAAAACAATGGCGAAGCCTTGATCATCGGGAGCCGGAACATGAAGCAGGAAGGCGTTCCAGGAAAAAGCAGTTTCGGCAACAATTTCTCCAATTTCTGGTTCTGGTTCGAAACCGGAATCCGGCTTACCGATACGCAATCGGGTTTCAGATTGTATCCGCTGAACCGCATTCCGAAAAAATACGTCACCAATAAATTCGAATTTGAGATTGAAGTCATTGTGCGTTCTGCGTGGAAAGGCATTCCCGTAAAAAATATTCCCATCCAGATTTTATACGATCCGAACGAACGCGTTTCGCATTTTCGTCCGTTTCAGGATTTTACCAGAATCAGTGTCTTGAACACGGTTTTGGTATTGATCGCGTCGCTTTACATCAAACCGCGCGACCTTATCCGAAGATTAAAAAAAAAAGGATTTAGGAAATTCCTTTTAGAAAATGTGCTCGAAAGCGACGATTCCAATTCGAGGAAAGCGCTTTCCATCGCGCTTGGCGTTTTTATCGGAATTTGCCCTTTTTGGGGATTCCAGACCATCATCGTTCTGTTTCTTGCCGCATTGTTCCGTTTGAATAAAGCCATTTCATTCCTGTTTTCCAATGTCAGTTTCCCACCGCTGATTCCGTTTGTCATCTATGGTTCGTTAAAGCTCGGCGGCCTTTTTGTACACAGCAAAACCACATTTCTTTTCGACAGTTCGATCACTTTTGAAGCCGTAAAAAATAATATTTTCCAATATCTTGTGGGAAGTTTTATTTTAGCATCTTTGTCGGCTGTCATTTTTGGCCTTTTCGGCTATTTAATCCTGACATTTTTTAGTACATTTAAAAATAAAAAATAAGAATGCACGATTTCTTTTATGCCATTCATTCCTTTGTGAATAGGAGGAAGTTCCTGTCTGCCATGCTATTTATTGGCCTGCTTTTCCTTTTGGGCTTTTGTGCGTCCCAACTCAAATTCAGCGAAGATATTACGCGCCTGATTCCGGCCAACAACCAATCCGATACGACGGCGAAAGTACTCAAACAGATGAATTTCGCCGATAAGATTTCGATTATCATCTCATCCGAAAACAATGCCGCCCCCGAAGAATTGACGGCCTGCGCCAATGAATTTTTGGACAGCATCGACAAGGATTGCAAGAAATATGTGGGGAAAGTCCAAGGCAAAATCGACGAGCAGCACATCATGGAAACTTTCGATTTCGTTTATGATAACCTGCCGCTTTTCCTTGATGAGAAGGATTATAAAAACATCGATAATAAGATTCAGGACGACAGCATTGCCAAAATCGTAGAAGGCAGCTACAAATCACTGATTTCCCCAACCGGAATCGTTTCGCGTGATTTCATCCTCAAAGATCCGCTCGGGATTTCGTTTATCGCACTCAAAAAATTACAGCAGCTCAGCGTTGGCGACGATTTCCAATTGCAGGACGGATTTGTCATAACAAAAGACAAAAAGAACCTGCTGCTTTTCATCACACCGAAATTACCCACGAACGAAACCGACGAGAACACGATTTTTATCGGAAAGCTGCATGAGATAAAGGACCGACTCAATACAAAGTTCAAAGGCAAAGCCACATTGAGTTTCTATGGAGCAACGCCGGTTGCGGTTGCGAATGCGACACAGATCAAGGCCGACGTCCGCAATACGTCTATTTTTGCGATGGCGACTTTAATCCTGATCCTGATTTTCTTCTACAGGAATATCTCTACACCAATCCTGATTTTTATCCCATCAATCTGCGGAGCGATTTTCGCGCTCGCCGTCTTATATTTCCTGAAAGGCAGCATTTCAGCGATTTCACTCGGAATCAGCTCGATTTTACTCGGAGAAACGACCGATTATTCAATTTATGTCCTGACGCATTTGCGCAATAACAAGAATGTCAAACTGCTGTACAAAGACATTTCGAAACCCTTGATTTTATGCGGAACGACAACCGCGATTTCTTTCCTTTGCCTGTATTTCGTCAAGTCGGAAGCCTTGCAGGATTTGGGGATTTTTGCCGCTTTAAGCGTCATTGCGACTTCCGTATTTTCACTACTGCTGATTCCGGTTTTGTACCGTACAAAAAACAAGATCATTGTTCCAAAGGCAAATATTATAGATAAACTCGGTACTTATCCGTACCAAAAAAATAAATTTCTCGTCGCCTGCGCCTTAGGATTGCTGGTGATTTGTCTTTTCAATTATTCCAAAGTCACATTCAATAATGATCTGTCGGCGTTGAATTTTGTCCCTTCGGAATTGAAACAAACCGAACACAAGCTCGAAAAGATCGCCAACATTTCTTCCAAATCGATTTATCTCGCGACTTACGGCGACAATTATGAAACCGTACTCGAAAACAACAACCTGCTTTTCGATAAACTGAATACGCAGAAACATGCGGGCGGCATTGTCAACTTCAGTTCGATTGGCGGCATTGTCTTCTCGAACCAGGTCCAGGAGGAGAAAATCGGGCATTGGAATGCCTTTTGGACGCCTGAAAAGAAAGCCGCACTGCAATCCAGATTAATTGCGAGCGGAAAACCATACGGATTTAAGGAGAATTCATTCCATGGATTTTATGAAACGCTCGACAAGAAATTCACCGATGTTTCGATGGCCGAATATAAAAAGGTCAGGTCGTTTTTTATAGAGGAATTCGTCGCGGAAAAGAACGGCTTCTATACGGTTTCCACTTTGGTGAAAGTTCCGGCAGAAAAGCGCGACGCATTTGTGGCCCAAATTAAAAAATCACCAAATATCGTTGTGATCGACCGCCAGGAAACGAATGAGGCTTTTTTGGGTGGACTCAAAAAGAATTTCGAAAACCTCATTGATTATTCGTTTATCGCGATATTCCTGATTCTGCTCGTGGCTTTCAGAAGGATCGAATTGGTTATTGTGAGCATCATGCCAATCTTGGTCAGCTGGATTTTTACGACCGGACTGATGGGTATTTTCGATTTGCAATTTAACATTATCAACATCATCGTTTGTACGCTTATATTCGGAATAGGCGTTGATTACAGTATTTTTATGACGGCCGGATTGCAGAAAGACCATACTTACGGAAGTAAAGTTTTGCCGACATATAAAACCTCGATTTTGCTTTCGGTGGCGACCACGATTTTAGGAATCGGCGTGCTGATTTTCGCCAAACATCCGGCATTGAAATCCATCGCACTGATTGCCATTATCGGAATTTTCTCGACCTTATTGATTACGTTTATCTTACAACCGCTGGTGTTCCGGTTTTTTGTGACGGGAAGAACTGAAAAAGGCAAACCGCCATTCCAGATTTTGACGCTAATTCATAGTATTCTGTCCTTTATGTACTTCGGTTTCGGTGGGCTTTTCTTCTCATTGATGACGATTGTGCTTAAAATTTTGCCGTTTTCGGATAAGACTAAAATGCGATGGTTCCGTTTTCATATGTCGAAACTGATGGGTTCGGTTTTGTATACCAATTATTTTGTCAAGAAAACCATTCTGAACAAAAACAATGAAAAGTTCGATAAGCCGGCGGTAATCATTGCGAATCACACTTCTTTCCTTGATATACTTGCGGTTGGAATGTTGAGCCCGAAAACTATTTATCTCGTGAGCGATTGGGTCTACAATTCGCCTGTTTTTGGGAAGGCGGTACGATCGGCAGGTTTTTATCCGGTGTCGGAAGGCATCGAAGGCGGCGTGGAGCATTTGCGCAAAAAAGTAGAAGAAGGCTATTCGCTGATTGTTTACCCTGAAGGAACGCGTTCCAAGAGCAGTCAGATCCAGCGTTTCCACAAAGGCGCGTTTTATCTGGCCGAACATTTCAACCTCGATATTATTCCGGTCGTAATCCACGGGAATTCTGAGGCGCTCCCGAAAGGCGATTTTATCATTTATGACGGCCCGATTACGGTGAATATACTCGAAAGGATTAAACCCGAAGACGAGCAATTCGGGGACAATTATACCGAAAGGACTAAAAAAACGGCCGCTTTTTTCCGTTCAGAACTCAAAAAGATGCGGGATACGATTGAAGGCCCGGAATATTTCAGGAAAATCATCATCAACAGTTTCGATTATAAGGAATACGAAATTATCGCTGCGGTTAAAAAGGATATTGCCGAAAACCTCAAACGGTACCACGAACTCAACAAATACATCCCTGGGAAAGCGACAATTTTACACCTTGCCAATGATTACGGCCAACTCGATGCGCTGCTGGCGCTTCAGGAACCGCAAAGAAAAATCCATTCTTTTATAGCGGATGAAGAAAAAAGGGCGGTGGCCAAAACAAATTATATTGTAAAGAAAAGAACAATTCAGTACCTTGACACCAATCCGTTACCGGAAAGCCAAAAATACGGCATTCTCCTGATTTCGGATCCCAATTATAATGCGGACATTGCAGCGCTTTCCGACAAGATCATTTTATTGAATGTGCCGGATCTAAAAGCCGCAATCCTCGATTTGGGTTTTGAAATCGAAACCACCTCGGGCGCAATAATCGTTTTAAAGAAAAAATTGTAATGAAGAAGCATTATGACGTTGTCATTATAGGAAGTGGTTTGGGCGGACTGGCTTCGTCTATTATCCTCGCGAAGGAAGGCTACAGCGTTTGTGTGCTCGAGAAGAACAACCAGTTCGGCGGAAACCTGCAGACGTTTGTGCGCGACAAGACGATTTTCGATACCGGCATCCATTATATTGGTGGTTTGCAAAAAGGACAGAACCTCTACAAATATTTCACTTACCTCGGCATCATGGATGATCTCAACCTGAAAAGGATGGATGAGGACGGTTTCGATATCATCTCTTTTGAGGAAGAAAACCAGGAATTCCCACATGCACAGGGCTACGCGAATTTTGTCAGGCAATTGGTGAAATTTTTCCCAGACGAAAAGAAAGCGATCCAGGATTATTGCCAGAAAGTGATGGAAACCTGCGATTCATTCCCGCTTTACAACCTCGAATGGGACGGAAAATACGACAGCGAAATATTGGCCATCAATGCCAAGCAAATGATTGATGAGGTCACCGACAACGAAATGCTGCGCGCGGTGCTTGCCGGATCTAATTTTTTATATGCCGGAATTGAGGACAAATCGCCGTTTTACGTCCATGCGCTTTCTGTAAATTCCTACATACAAAGTTCGTGGCGCTGCATTAACGGCGGCAGCCAGATTACCAAACAGCTGATCAGGCAGCTTAAGAATAACGGTGGGGAAATCTACAAATACAAGGAAGCGATTAAGTTTGTCGTGGAAGACAACGATGTCAAATCGGTACAGATGAAAGACGGTTCGGAAGTTTCGGCCGATATTTTCATTTCGAATATAGAACCCAAAACCACTTTGGAAATGGTGGGCGGCGATAAATTCCGGAAATCATTCTACAACCGCATCCAAAGCCTCGAAGGCGTAATCTCGGCGTTCAGCCTGTATATCGTTTTCAAGCCGCACACTTTCAAATACATCAACCACAATTATTACCACTTCAAGAACAATAAAATCGTCTGGACGGCGCATGAATATGACGAAACCAACTGGCCGATGGCTTACATGGCATCGATGAACGCGTCTAAAAACTCTGAGGAATGGGCCGACGGAATGACCTTTATCACCTATATGAAATACGCGGATCTGCTGCCGTGGGAGAAGACCGTCAATACTACTGCCGATAAGCAGGATCGCGGTGAAACGTATGACGAATTCAAATCCCGCAAAGCCGAACGGTTTTTACAGGAAATCGAAATCAAATTCCCCGGAATCCGCGATTGCATCAAGTCGGTGCATACTTCAACACCGCTTTCCTACAGGGATTATATCGGCGGGCATAACGGCAATATGTACGGTTATGTAAAAGATTCCAACAATCCGATGAAATCGTTTATCGCACCAAAAACCAAGCTCAACAATTTATACCTGACCGGCCAAAGCATCAACATGCACGGCGTTTTAGGCGTAACGATTGGTGCGGTCGTGACCTGTTCGGAAATTGTCGGCAAGGAACAACTGGTCAATAAAATCAACGCGGCTTCGTTATAAGTTAAAATTTTGCAGATGAAAAGGCAGCTTCCCGTATCGGTTTTGACAGTTTTGTTGCTGGTGCTGACATCGTGTGGCGTTTCCAAATCACTGCATCATTTGCCGCAGGTTGCGGGTTACAATAATACGGTTCCGGTAGTTACGAAGCATTCTCCGACCGCTTTCACTTCCGGAAATAATTTCCTGCTCAAAAACAAACAGAACCTTTGGGAATTGTATGTGGAAGGCGACCCGCTGCAAATCGGGCTCCAGACCGGCGCACTTTCCGATTCGCTTTTAAAAAAACAGGAACGCGTTTTCTTTTCGAAAATCAAGGATCTCGTTCCGTCGGAATCACGCCAGAAATTACTGCGCAACGTCTTAAAATACTACAACCGCAAGCTATATCTTAATGTTGCCGAAGAATACCAGACTGAAATCTACGGCATTTCACAATATACGTCGCATGATTTCGACAATATTGCGCCGCGTTATTTGCGTAGTCTGTACCTGCACGGCGCACACGATATCGGTCATGCGATGCAGGATCTGGCGCTCGTCGGCTGTTCGTCATTTGCTGCCTGGGGCGAAAAATCCGAAGACGGGAATTTGATCCTCGGCCGCAATTTCGATTTTTACGCCGGCGATGATTTTGCCAAAGATAAAATGGTTGCTTTTGTAAAGCCAGACAAAGGCTACGCGTTTATGACGGTCACCTGGGCCGGAATGATCGGTGCCGTTTCGGGAATGAATAAGGAAGGTCTGACCGTGACGATCAATGCCGGAAAATCAAAAATTCCGTTGATTGCCAAAACACCGATTTCAATCGTAACGCGCGAAATCCTGCAATACGCCAAAAATCTGGACGAGGCGATTGCGATTGCGAAAAAACGCAAAGTATTCGTTTCCGAATCGATTATGGTTGGAAGTGCCAATGATAAACGCGCCATCCTGATTGAGGTTTCCCCGAATAATTTCGGCGTTTACGAAGTGCCGAATTCCAACAACCAACTGCTTTGTTCGAACCATTTCCAAAGCGAAGCGCTCAAAAACGACAAACGCAATTTGTACCAGATTGAAAACAGCCATTCCAAATACCGTTATGACAAACTGATTGAAGATTTCGACGAGAATCCGAAAATCAACCCGACGATTGCGGCTTCAATCCTGCGCGACCGTTCGGGTTTGAATGATGAAAAGATTGGATATGGGAATGAAAAAGCGCTGAACCAGATGCTGGCGCACCACGGTGTGATTTTCAAACCTGAGCAAAGATTGGTTTGGGTTTCGGCCAATCCGTACCAAATGGGCGAATTCGTGTGTTATGATTTGAATACCATTTTCGGATCCGAACATCCGGATAATGTAACTTCTTTGGCGAAGGCACAATTGGACATTCCAGCCGATCCGTTTCTGCAGACAACCGAATACAAAAACTACGAACAATTCCGTATCGAAGACCGAAAAATGGATGCTTTCCTCAAAAATAAAACCGGACTGACGGCGGATTTTGCAAAAAATTACCAATCTTTGAATCCGGATTATTGGGTGGTTTATTACAAAACCGGTCAGTATTGCTACGAATTGAAAGATTACAAAGGCGCGAAGGACAATTTTGAAAAAGCGCTGACCAAAGAGATCACGACGCTTCCGGCGAAACAGGAAATTGAAAAAAAACTACAGAAAATCAACAGAAAATTACGATGATTCCGAAAATAGAAAAAGCGACTACAGCAGAAATCAGGGCTTTCCAGGAGCAGAAGCTTTTGGAAACACTCGATTATGTGCGTAAAAATTCACCTTTCTATAAAAGGCTTTTCGCGAAATCCGGAATTTCTGTTTCGGAGATTAAAACGCTCGAAGACCTGCAGAAATTACCCGTAACGACCAAATCCGACCTGCAGCAATTCAATGATGATTTTCTGTGCGTACCGACGACAAAAATTATCGATTACGCCACAACTTCCGGAACTTTAGGTGATCCGGTGACTTTTGGCCTGACCGATAATGACCTCGAAAGACTGGCTTATAATGAAGCGATTTCTTTCGACTGCGCCGGAATCAAGGAAGGCGATGTCGTACAATTAATGACTACAATCGACCGAAGATTCATGGCCGGACTGGCGTATTTCTTAGGGTTAAGAAAGATGAAAGTCGGCGTAATCCGTGTCGGTGCCGGAATTCCCGAATTGCAATGGGATTCGATCTTGAAATACAAACCGACCTATCTGATTACCGTTCCGTCATTTTTGCTGAAGTTGATCGAATATGCCGAAGCGCATCAAATCGATTATAATAATTCGGGCATCAAAGGTGCGGTCTGTATCGGCGAATCGTTGCGCAACCAGGATTTTTCGTTAAGTACGCTTTCGGGAAAGATTACGGAAAAATGGGATATCAAACTGTTTTCGACTTATGCTTCCACCGAAATGAGCACAGCGTTTACCGAATGCGAACATGCGATCGGTGGCCACCACCATCCCGAATTGATTATCGTTGAGGTTTTGGACGACAACAACAAGCCGGTTCCTGAAGGCGAACCCGGCGAACTCACCTTTACGACTTTGGGAATCGAAGCGATGCCGCTAATCCGTTTTAAAACGGGCGATATTGTAAAATTGCATACCGAACCATGCGCCTGCGGCAGGAATACGTTGCGCGTCGGACCGGTGATTGGACGAAAACAACAGATGATCAAATACAAAGGGACGACTTTGTACCCGCCGGCGATGAATGATGTCCTGAATGGTTTTGACAATATTGAAACCCATATTATCGAGATTTCCACGAACGAACTGGGAACCGACGAAATCGTCATAAAGCTGGCCGTAAAGGAACAATCGGAAGCTTTTTTGCGTGAAATCAAAGACCACTTCCGTGCGAAACTGCGCGTGACGCCGAAGATTGAATTCACAACCAAAGAAATCCTGAACCCGCTTATTTTTAATCCGATGAGCCGCAAACCGATTCACTTTTTCGACAATCGGAAGACCACTGTTTAAAGCGTCTTTGTTTGTTTCTAAGTAGGTTTTCAAAATGGGAACCTACTTAGAAACAGTCTTGAAAACCTACTTGGTTTCAGTTTCGAAAACCTATTGGTTTCAATAATTAAAACCAATAGGTTTTATAAATGAAAAGGCGCGGTTAGATAAATTAAAACCGTGCCTTTTCGTTTATCTAACCGTGCATGATTTTTCTGTAATGGTGTTTTCGACTCCGTTCCCATTCTTTTATCCAAAAAATTGTATTTTTGCGCCATGATTAAGATTGGTAACATAGAACTACCTGATTTCCCATTATTGCTCGCACCGATGGAAGACGTGAGCGATCCGCCGTTTCGTCGTTTGTGCAAAACGCATGGTGCCGATTTGATGTTCAGTGAATTCATTTCGTCGGAAGGTTTGATCCGTGACGCGATCAAAAGCCGCCAGAAACTCGATATTTTCGATTATGAGCGCCCGGTCGGCATCCAGATTTTTGGAGGCGACGAGGAAGCGATGGCGATGTCTTCAAAGATCGTTTCTGCCGTGAATCCCGATCTGATCGATATCAATTTCGGCTGCCCGGTAAAGAAAGTCGTCTGTAAAGGCGCGGGAGCAGCGGTTTTGAAAGACGTCGATCTGATGGTAAGATTGACCGAAGCGGTAATCAGAAGTACGAATTTGCCCGTGACCGTAAAAACGCGTCTGGGCTGGGATGAGAATTCGATCAATATTGATGAGGTTGCTGAAAGGTTGCAGGATATCGGAGTGAAAGCATTGTCGATTCACGGAAGAACGCGTGCACAATTATATAAAGGTGAAGCCGACTGGTCGCATATTGCGCGCGTGAAAAACAACCCGAGGATCACGATGCCGATTTTTGGCAACGGCGACATCACTTCGGTAGAAAAGGCCGTGGAATATAAAAACAGGTATGGCGTCGATGGCATTATGATCGGACGAGCCGCGATTGGCTATCCGTGGATTTTTAATGAAATCAAGCATTATGTCAAAACCGGGGAACATTTGCCTTCGCCAACGATGGCCGACCGGATCGAAGCCGCACAGAATCACCTGACCTGGGCGATGGAATGGAAAGGCGAATGGATCGGGATTGTGGAAACGCGCCGCCATTACACCAATTACTTCAAGAATATCCCGAACTTCAAGGAATACCGCCAAAAACTGGTGACGATTGACAATGCCGAAGGTTTGCACCGCGCGTTTGATGAGATCCGCGAAGTTTTTTCGGATTTTCAGTTTGTGTAAAACTTCGTTGTTCAAAATTCGTTATTCAACATTCAATGATGAACAACGATTAACGAATTTTGAACGGTTTGCGTTAGGGATAGCAGCGAAAATCCTTTTTGCCGTCAGTTCGGGTGCGCCTGCAAGGCGTGTATCGAGAACCGGCAAAAAGATTGCAGCGTAAAGCCCGGCCGCAGGCAACGCCCAACTTATTCCAACAATTTCTTACTCACCCGGCTTGACGCGATTAATGACGCGATAAACCCCAGCGAAACAATCGTTGCGAGTACGATCAGGACATTTTGCAAAGAGAAAATGACTGGATAGGCGAGGCTTGGCGTGATCATAATAAGTTGGAACCTTTGCTGGACAAGTACGATGACAATGCCCAGAACGAGCCCGAATATGCCGCCGATGACACTTAATAAAGTACCCTGAAGCAGAAATATTTTTCGCAAATCGCGGATTTCCGTTCCGAGATTGAATAAGGTTTTGAGATTTCCTTTCTTATCGAGAATCATCATAATCAGTGCGCCGACGAGGTTGAAAAGCGCAATGACAATCACCAATGTAAAAATCAGATAGACCGCAATATTCTCGGTATTGAGCATTTTATACAGGCTGTCGTTGAGCTGCGCGCGATTCTTTACGGTGATTTTATTGTTGAAAAGGGCTTCGAGTTTGCTTTTGATTTCAGATTCGTCAGCGTTGGGTTTCAGCTTGAATTCGATTCCGGAAACCTGGTTCGGCTTAAATTCCAATAACGCCTGCGCCAAACCCAGATCGGCAAACACATATTTATCGTCGAGTTCTTCGCTGATGGCGTAAATTCCGACCGGCGCCAAAGTAAATTTATTAAAAGCCTGTTCCGGATTCTCGATCGTGCCTTTTCCCGGTTTCGGCACATAAACCTCAAACGGGTTGTTGAAATCCATCAAACCCAAAGACAATTTCTGTGAAATGCCGTTTCCGATAACGACCTGCGACGTATTGGCTTCAAACCATTCGCCCTGATACAGCGCCTTGCTCACGTCGTTGACTTTTGTGAAAAGCGAATCGACGCCTTTTAAATACGTCACCTGTTCCTTTCCGTCAAAGACAAAAAGTACGCGCTCCTCGATGATTTTACTCGAAGCCGAAATGCCGTCAATTTTGGAGATTTGGTCTTGCTGCTGTGGCGAAACGAAGAATGATTTCCCTAAAGTGCTGCTGATTTTGAGATCGGGATCGAAGTCGTTGCTGAACGAAAGGCTGAAGTCGCGCAATCCGCTAAACACGGATAAAACCACAAACAACGCCATCGCGCCCACAATAATCCCAACCGAAGCGATGCCATTGATAATGTTGATCGCGTTGTTTTTGCTCGCGCTGCGCAGGTAACGTTTGGCTATGTATAGCGGGAAATTCAATTTATGATTTTCTGCGTTTTTCTAACAGGTCGCGGTTTTCGATCGGGTTTTCCTTTTCGGAAAGCGCCTTGTCGATTTTTTCGATATAGTCTAAAGAGTCGTCTATATAAAAGGTAAGGTTCGGCACTTTACGCAATTGCAGTTTCACGCGCTGCGCCAGATCATGCTTGATTAATGGTGTGTTCGATTTGATGGCGGCCAGAGTTTCTGCTGCTTTTTCCTGCGGGAAAATACTCAAATGCACCGTGGCGACCGACAAATCGGAAGTCACCAGCACTTTAGAAACCGAAATCACCAGATTGGAAATCCCGTTTTTCCTGATTTCGCCCTGTAAAATATCCACCAGATCTTTCTGGATCACACCGCCTATTTTTTTCTGTCTGTTCGTTTCCATGGGGCAAAAATACGACAAGCAATTGACAATTAATAATTAACAATTGATAATTATAGACGATAAAATTATTTTTAAGGAGCTATTTCCTGCTGTCCGCTGTATCTTTTATTACGCCGTGCTCCATAAAAGGATGCCGCTTCCATCAGGGCTAACTCAGAACTTCTATCTTTTTATTTAACTTTGCGGGAAACTTTGCGCCCTTGCGGTAAATCATTATGAGAAAAATCGAACACATCGGAATAGCCGTCAAAAGCCTTGAAACGTCCAACCTCATTTTCGAAAAACTCTTCGGCCTGCCACCGTATAAGTCGGAGGAAGTCGAAAGCGAAGGCGTCAGGACTTCTTTTTTCAGGAATGGCCCGAACAAGATCGAACTGCTCGAAGCGACGAATCCCGAAAGCCCGATCGCCAAATTCATAGAGAAGAAAGGTGAAGGCATCCATCACATCGCTTTCGATGTCGGGGATATCGTTTTGGAAGTTGCGCGGCTCAAAGCGGAAGGCTTTACGGTTTTGAATGAAATCCCGAAAAAAGGTGCCGATAACAAGCTCGTGGTTTTCCTTCATCCGAAATCCACAAATGGCGTTTTGATTGAATTGTGCCAGGAGATAAATTAAAGATGTAGGAATTTTTTTGATTTTGTAATGGCAAACTTTGAGAATCCCATAAACTTGGTTCAACAAACCATAAAATCCGACGAAAAACCCAATAAACATTTGGAACGAACCAAAAATAGTAGTATTATTGCAACCTCATAACCGGTCCTATAGCTCAGCTGGTTAGAGCACCTGACTCATAATCAGGTGGTCCCTGGTTCGAGCCCAGGTGGGACCACAAAGAAGACTTTCTTAGTTGAAAGTCTTTTTTTATCGGATGTTCTTTATTTAAAATTTGAAGTTTAAATTGAAAGCAGAGGAAACTAAAGTGCTCTATTTTACGTTAATATAGCGGCCGAAATTAGTTTTTGTGGATTCAAATTGTATTTTTGCAGTCGGATTTTGATTTTATGGAATTTATTAAACAAAAAATTTTGTTAACAAGATTTTTTAATTATTTTTACACCCTATGAGAATTGTCCCAAATAAAGTTTTAAGTGGTTTAGCGCTGTTTTTCACAAGCTTAGCCTTCGCCGGACCCACCGGACCGCCGCCGCCGCAAGTGCCACCACCACCGGGATTACCGATTGATGGAGGTGTTGCGTTCTTACTGGTTGCAGCCCTTTCTTACGGGATTTACAAAATATACCAATTAAAGATAAATAAAAAAGCTCCGATGTAAATCGGAGCTTTTTGTTAATAACTGTTTCGTGTTATTTTCTCAGCGCATTCAGCCGCGATACATATTTCCCAATCACGTCAAATTCCAGATTCACCTTTGTGCCCACGCGAAAGCCCTTAAAATTGGTGTGTTCGTAAGTGTATGGAATAATGGCAACGCTGAACTCATTTTCTTTTGAATTTACTACGGTCAGGCTTACGCCATTGACCGTTATCGAGCCTTTTTCAATTGTAATATTGCTCAATCCCGCGTCATATCCAAAAGTGTAATACCAGCTTCCGTTGGCGTTTTCGATGCTTTTGCAGCTTCCGGTCTGATCAACATGTCCCTGAACGATATGTCCGTCGAGGCGGTCGCCCAGTTTCATGCCGCGTTCGAGATTAATACTATCCCCGGTCTTCCAGTCGCCAAGGGTTGTTTTTTCCAATGTCTCGCGGATTGCCGTTACGGTATATCGGTCGTTACTGATGGCTACCACGGTCAGGCAAACGCCGTTATGTGAAACGCTTTGGTCAATTTTCAATTCGTTGGTTATTGCGGATTCCACAGTCAGGTGAAGATTGTCGCCCTCTTTCCTGATTTCCCGAATGGTGCCAAGTGTTTCTATTATTCCTGTAAACATTCTTGTTTTATTTTACTAAATTTGCACTTCAAAATTAGCAATAAATAACTTGTCGTAAGAATGAAAAAAGCAGAAAATATCATCGTTGGAATTTCAATCGGGGATTTGAACGGTATTGGAAGCGAAGTCGTGCTCAAAACCTTCGAAGATCCGAGAATGCTCGAAATGTGTACGCCTGTTATTTTCGCCAATGTGAAGATCCTTTCCTTTGTAAAGAAAACGTTCGAGTCGACTTCGATGCTGCACGGGATTGACCATCTGGACCAGTTGGTTATCGGGAAACTCAATGTGCTCAATGTCTGGAAAGAAAGCGTTGATATCAATTTCGGGGTCAATGACGAAACCGTCGGCACCTATGCCATTAAGTCATTTACTGCGGCAACACAGGCGCTCAAAGACGGACTGGTCGATGTTTTGGTTACGGCGCCCATCAATAAATACAACATCCAATCGGAAGAATTCAAATTTCCGGGACATACCGATTATCTCAATCAGGAACTCGAAGGCAATGCGCTGATGCTGATGGTCAACGATGACCTGCGCGTCGGGCTGATGACCGATCACGTTCCGGTGAATGATGTCGCTTCCCATCTGACGGCGGCTTTGATCATGCAGAAAATAGAAACCATCAAGAAATCGCTGATCCAGGATTTCAGTATCGGCAAACCGAAAATTGCTGTTTTGGGACTCAATCCGCATAGCGGTGACAATGGCGTCATCGGCAAGGAAGAAGAGGAAATCATGAAGCCGACGATCAAGAGATTATTCGAAAAGGGAACTTTGGTTTTCGGGCCGTTTTCGGCAGACGGATTTTTCGGAAGCAGCCAGTATGAAAAATACGATGCGATTGTAGCGACCTATCACGATCAGGGATTGATTCCGTTCAAGACTTTATCATTCGGAAAAGGGGTGAATTATACGGCCGGACTCAATAAAGTCAGGACTTCGCCCGATCACGGAACCGCTTATGATATCGCCGGAAAAGGCATCGCCGACCACAATTCGTTCAAGGAAGCGGTTTATCTTGCGATCGACATTTACAACTCGAGAAACCAGTATTCCGAAATCAGCATTAACCCGATGAAAGTCAGGGAAAAACAGGAAGAGAGAAATAATAGATAAAAAAGTACAACATCGCTTTTGTTTGTACAATAATTTTATATCTTTGCACGCTCAAATTGTTGTCGCATGAAAGTAACAAATGAATTTTTAATTCCTTTTATAGGATTAAAACTGGGGAAACACCAATTTGAATATCAGATTAATGAAACGTTCTTTGCAGAATTTGATTACGACGAATTCGAAAAAGCTGATATCAAGGTAAATGTCGTACTGGAAAAGAAAAGCATGATGCTCGAACTGGCATTCAAACACAAAGGAACCGTTTATGTGCCTTGTGATTTAACCGGTGAGATGTTTGATTTGCCCATCAAAGGGAAGATTAAGCTCGTAGTGCAGTTCGGCGAACAGTTTAACAACGACAATGAGGAGTTGCTGATCTTGCCGCACGGTGAACACCAGATCGACATTAAGCAATACGTTTACGAAATGATTGCGCTTTCTGTCCCGCTGAAGAAAGTCCATCCCGGAATCAAGGACGGCACATTAAAAACGCCGGCGCTTGATAAGCTGAACGAATTATCGGTCAAAGACCACAAGAAAGAAGAAACAAAAGAAGAAGATACTGACCCGCGTTGGGACAAATTAAAGAAACTATTAACGGATAAATAATATAGTAAAATGGCACATCCTAAGAGAAAAATCTCGAAAACCAGAAGAGACAAAAGAAGAACACATTATAAGGCTACAGTTGCTACCATCGCAACATGTCCGATCACCGGAGAAGCGCATTTATACCACAGGGCTTACTGGCACGAAGGCAAAATGTACTACAGAGGACAAGTGGTTATTGACAAAGCACCAGTTGCTCTTGCCTAATATTTTAAGATAGACAAAACTCAAACTCTCACCGATGTGGGAGTTTTTTGTTGTTTCTAATTTTTAAATCAAATAAGCCGTTCTAAACAAATTTGGTTTAGAAATTTTTTGTAAATTCCACCTCTTTATCAAACCCTTTGTTTGATGGGAAATTAATCGAACCATATGAATACAATCACAGCCGCAATCACCGCTGTTGGAGCTTATGTCCCTGATTTCGTGCTTTCAAACAAAGCACTCGAAACGATGGTCGAGACAAATGATGAATGGATTACGTCACGAACCGGGATCAAGGAAAGAAGAATACTTAAAGGCGATAAGCTCGGGACTTCATTCCTGGCCATTAAAGCCGCCGAAGACCTGATCAGGAAAAACGGAATGAACCCTGCCGAAATCGATCTTGTCATTGTTGCCACCACCACACCAGATATGCCCGTTGCCGCCACCGCGGTTTATGTAGCCACAAAGATTGGCGCAGTAAACGCTTTCGCGTATGACTTACAGGCAGCCTGTTCCGGATTTCTTTACGGAATGTCGACCGCCGCCGCCTTCATCCAGACAGGCAGGTACAAAAAAATATTGCTCATCGGAGCCGATAAAATGTCCTCCATTATAGATTATACCGACCGCGCGACCTGCATCATTTTTGGTGACGGAGCCGGCGCCGTTTTGTTCGAACCAAATACCGAAGGCCTTGGCTTACAGGATGAGATCCTCAGAAGCGATGGCATCGGACGCGAATATTTAAAAATTGATGCGGGCGGATCAATCCTTCCGGCTTCCAAAGAAACGGTAGAGAACAGGCAGCACTATGTATTCCAGGATGGTAAAACGGTTTACAAATATGCCGTCACCGGGATGGCTGATGTGAGCGCGAAAATCATGGAGAAAAACGGATTGACAAACAATGACGTTGATTGGCTCGTCGCACACCAGGCAAACAAAAGAATTATTGACGCCACGGCAAGCAGAATGGAACTTGACGAGGCAAAAGTTTTGGTGAACATCGAAAAATACGGAAACACGACTTCAGCGACCTTACCGTTGCTGCTGGCCGATTTCGAACATAAATTCAAAAAAGGAGACAACCTGATTTTTGCGGCTTTCGGCGGCGGATTTACCTGGGGATCGATTTATTTGAAATGGGCTTACGACAAACAATAACTAAACTATAAATACAAATATTATGGATTTAAAAGAAATTCAAAACCTAATTAAATTTGTGTCCAACTCCGGGGTTGCCGAGGTAAAGCTTGAAATGGATGATATTAAGATTACCATCCGTACGACTTTGGAAGGAAATACGCCTGAAATCACTTATTTGCAACAGGCACCGGCCCAGCACGCATTGCCACAGGCTGCGCCACAGCAACAAATTGCACCGTCAGCGCCTGCGGCTCCGGCAGCAGACGAGAATTCGAAATACATTACTATAAAATCACCGATTATCGGGACTTTCTACAGAAAACCGGCACCGGACAAACCGATGTTTGTGGAAGTAGGGACTTCAATCAGCAAAGGCGACGTTTTATGCGTAATCGAGGCGATGAAATTATTCAACGAGATCGAATCGGAAGTTTCAGGTAAAATCGTGAAGATTTTAGTGGACGATTCTTCTCCGGTAGAATTCGACCAGCCATTATTCCTGGTAGATCCATCTTAATTTGATAATTTGAAGAGGTGTTAATTTACTTCGTCAGTTCGCTAACGCTCGGGTGAAAATGATTATCACAGCCTTCTACAATCTTCAAATTTTCAAATTGTTTAATTTTCAAATTAAAAAAAGATGTTTAAAAAAATATTAATCGCAAACCGGGGTGAGATTGCTTTGCGAGTGATCAGAACCTGTCGCGAAATGGGCATCAAAACCGTCGCGGTCTATTCGACTGCCGATGCGGAGAGCCTTCACGTAAAATTTGCCGACGAAGCCGTTTGTATCGGGCCGCCGCCAAGCGCTTTGTCCTACCTGAAAATGTCAAATATCATCGCTGCCGCGGAAATTACCAATGCCGACGCGATCCATCCGGGTTACGGATTCCTTTCTGAAAATGCAAAATTTTCGAAAATCTGCCAGGAACACGGTATTAAATTTATTGGTGCTTCTCCCGAAATG
>DATHGE010000373.1:0-5087 GCA_035317805.1 Flavobacterium sp.
CTTAACCTGAATGCACAAAACGGCGACGCGGCCGGAACTCATTTGCGTTTCAACGACCCTATCGGCGGCGCTTTGGAATTTGCCTTACCGACTACCGGATTCCAGAATATTGTTGTGAAATTTGCCACACGACGTTCAGGCTCTGGTCCGGACAACCAATTGTGGTCGTATTCTTTGGACGGGACAAATTACGTTTCATTTGCAACGATCAATCCGTTTAATGGCGATCCGACTTTACAAACATTAGATTTCACTGCCATAACCGGTGCCGATAACAATCCGGATTTTAAATTAAAAGTAGCTTTTGAACAAGGCGCGGGCGGAACGGCCGGAAACAACCGTTTCGACAATTACACGCTTACCGGAAATCCGATTGGCGGCGATGTAACCGCTCCGATCGCATTGATTGCGCCTGCAGATGCCAGCATAAACGTTGCGATAGATACCAATCCTTCGATCACTTTCAACGAAGACATCCGATTGGCGAATAATGACGCCATTACCGATGCGAATGTGGATGCCGTGGTGGAAGTTCGCCTTAATAGCGCTTCAGGGGCTTTGGTGCCGTTCGATGCGACTTTTGCCGCGAATACGATTACCATCAATCCGACAGCCGATCTGGCAAACAACCAGGTTTATTATGTGGCCTTGCTTCCAAATGCCGTCGAAGATTTGAGCGACAATGCGATAACAACTACCGAATCGGTAACTTTCACTACCATTGCCGTACAGAATGATTTCAACGCTGGCGATATGGCATTTGTAGCCTATCGTATGAGCGCTACCGGTGCTGAGGATGAAATTGCGTTTGTCACTTTCGTGAATATTCCTGACGGGACGACTTTTAACCTTACCGATGCAAAATATACGACCAACGCACAGCCACAATGTGCCGGCGGGATTGTATGGACTGCCGAAGGAAACACCTGTATTCCTGCAGGTACCGTAATTACGATCCGTACCAACGTATTGACGGCAAATATCGGAACAGTAACCGGTTCCGGATTTGGATTGAGTTCCGGCGGAGACCAGGTTGCTATTTACACCGGAACTGCGGCAGCGCCAAATTACATTACTGCGATGAGTTCGAATGGCTGGATTGCGACCAACACAGATTGTGGCGGAAGCCTTTCGATGCTGGCTGCAGGATTAACCGATGGCACCACGTCATTGAACACGAGCACTGCTCCGGGGAATGTTTCCGGAAATACCGCAAATGCTTTTTACAATGGTACCAATGACGGCGAGCCTTCGGCTTTGAAAGCATTGATTTTAGATCCGGCAAACTGGACGACGTCGCCTTCGAACACTGCTCCGCAAACCTGGCCGACATGGGCTTTCCCGATATCCGTTAAGGTACAATCTGTTGCCATTTTAAACAATACAACCATCGAAATCACTTTTACCGATAATCTGAATGTTGCTTCTGCTTCAAACGTAGCAAATTATACCGGCATCGCCGGATTGACATCGGCTGTCGTTTCAGGAAGTGTTGTGACGCTTACCTATTCAACGCCATTTTTGGCTGCGACAATGTACAGCCTCGAAATCAGCAATATTGAAGATGCTAATAATGTATCGATGGCTTGTGCTTATGATTTTACGTTTGACGGGACGCTTGCCACAACTGGCTTTGCCAAAAATGCTTCGGCTTTTGTAATGTATCCGAATCCAACCGGGAATGGGATCGTTCACTTTAACAGAACGGCTACGGTACAGATTTTTGATTTTACCGGAAAATTGATGCAAACCGCCAATGAAGCCAAAACAATCGACACTGCTGCTTTTGCTAAAGGATTGTATCTCGTAAGGACTTCAGAAGGAATCACACAAAAATTACTGGTGAAATAATCCCAACATATTCCAATAAAAAATCCTGCTCAACGGCAGGATTTTTTTATTTCCGAAAAAAGGAACATTAGATTCCGATTTCAATCTGGAATCGCACATACCAATTGTTTTTCTTGTCGCCGCTGAATAAAGTCTGGTTTTCATGAGTGGTTTCAAACTGCAGCTTGAGCGCATGCTCCCAAATGTATTTGTTGACGCCAAAACTGTATTGGTCGACATCGGGCGCATAAGTGCTGATTTCATCCTTTACATTCTGCAGCGAATACCTTCCGACAAATTCATATTTGGATTTCAATACATAACTCAACTGGTAATCCATTCCATATCCTGTAAAAACCGGCCGGGTTAAAGTAGCATCCGTCGGGTTTACCGTAACCGGATTGTCCGCCTGTCTTGCCATATAATCGGCCATAAAAGCCCAACCGTTGTATTTGGCAATAAAATCGGCGAGGAAAGTCGACATATCCCTTGTTTCATACAACAAATCGCCGGTCTGGCCTAAAGTTCTCCTGGCCTTGTCATTAAAATTATACGCACCCGAAACCATAAATTTAGGCTTTTCCTCACGCAGGATATCGCCTTCGAAATAATGCCCGTCTTTTTTGAAAGTCCCAAGTGGCAGCAGTTCAATTTTTCCGGTATACGATAATCCGTTATTGTCCTTGAGGTTGCTGTTGGCGTTATTGGTGGTCCAGTTCCTGCCCTCGCCCATCGTAACTGCTCCTTTGAAATTATAGGAGAATTTGTCCTTAAATTCATTGAGGTTGGCGATATGCAATCCGAAATCACGGTCGATCCCGAATTTGAAGTTGTTGATATTCCGGTCGGTCATCTGCAATGCACCTGAGGAATTCACCGTTTGCCTTGTTCCCGGCAGTTTGGTCACACCAAAACCCCATTGCCAGTGTTTTCCGGGTTTATAATACAGCATCGCATCGCGGATGACATTGAGGTTTTCGCCGGCTTTTTCGGTTCCGACATCTCCGGCGCCAAACGAAATCTGCAATACATAAAGGAATTTCGGGTTGCCGATAAAACCGTCGAAACGCATCCGCAGGCGGCGCACCTGGCCTTCGTAATACGCGTCCTGTCCTTCGTTTTCGTAATAAGTCAGGCGGTTCTGGATCCGGAAACGGATGTTGAACTGGAACAAACTGTCGGGCGTTGTGATTCCGAGCCCTTTTCCATAATTGTAATACGGCAAAGAAGAAAGTTTTAAATCGTTGTCTTTTTGGTTCTTGATGATTTCCTGGGATTGCATCGCGAAAGCCGAAAACAAGGCCAGAAAGAGTAGAATTCTTTTCATTTGTGTTGTTGTTTGTTGGGCAAATGTAAAATAAAATTATTTTCCAAAAGCCGTTTGGGAGATGATTGTTACCTTTGCCAAAACTTACAGCAATATCATGTCAAACATTTATTTAGGCTATCATTTTACGGTCGAGCCAAAGGAACTTGGGTCGGAAATATTAATCGCAGAATTGGGCGAAAAGCCTTTCGAAAGCTTTGTGGAAAGCGAATTCGGCGTTACGGCTTATATTCAGAAGCAATTCTGGACCGAAGACATCCTTGAAGATATGTTCATCTTAAATTCACCCCAGTTTTTCATCACATATACGATTGAGGAAATCGAGCAGGTGAACTGGAACGAGGAATGGGAAAAGAATTTCGAGCCGATTGATGTGGACGGAAAATGCCACGTCCGCGCGCCGTTCCACCCGAAAACCGATGCCGAATATGATATTGTAATCGAGCCAAAAATGAGTTTCGGAACCGGACACCATGAAACGACGCACATGATGATCCAGCATTTGCTCGATATGAATGTGAAAGGTTTGAAAACTCTGGACATGGGCTGCGGCACCGCAATTCTGGCGATTCTTGCAGAAATGAAGGGCGCCGAACCGATCGATGCGATTGACATCGACAATTGGTGTTACCTCAATTCGATTGAGAATGCGGAACGCAACAATTGCAAGGAAATTACCGTTTATGAAGGTGATGCGGCATTGCTTGAAGACAAAAAATACGACCTCATCATTGCCAATATCAACCGCAATATTCTGCTCAACGACATGCAGCAATATGTAGATTGCCTGAACAAAGGCGGGACTTTATTGCTCAGCGGATTTTATGAGGAAGACATTCCGTTTATTGATGAATCCTGTGTGGCAAAAGGTTTGACTTATGTTAAAAAGCTGCAGCGAAACAACTGGGTTTCATTAAAATATGTAAATTAGAGGTCGGCGTTTTCAGGTCAGGCCGCGTTAGGGATGGAAGCGAAAATCCTTTTTGTTTTGGAGATTTCTCCTTTGTCGAAATGACAAGTTCCAAAACAAAAAGATTGCAGCGCACAGCCCGGGCCGAAGGCAACGCCCAAAAAATAATACCACGAATATGAATACGAAAGAACAGGTTTTAGAGGAAGTTTTGGTTGAAGAGGCCGTTGGCGTCAACAACGAGATTGTGCTTTATAATGACGACGTGAATACTTTTGATCACGTGATTGATACTTTGATTGACGTGTGCCGCCATACTTCGGAGCAGGCGGAACAATGTGCGCTTTTAGTGCATTACAAAGGGAAATGTACGGTAAAAACCGGGTCGTATGACGAGCTGAAGCCGCAATGTTCGCAATTGCTTGAGGCCGGACTGAGTGCGGAAATTGTTTAATTAGATTTTCGGATTGTCAGATCGTCGGAAGGCAATAATTGTTATATTTGGTGGAGTTGGTTTCTGAAAATCTGAAATCCAAAAAATCTAAACCCCATGGAAGAGTACGGTAAAATCCTGATTATCGCAATGCCCGTTTTTCTATTGTTGATTATCCTGGAAAAAGCCTATGGCATCTGGAAAAAGGAAGATACCGTTCCGTTGATGGACAGCGTTTCGAGTGTCAGTTCGGGAATTACCAATGCCGTAAAAGATGTTTTGGGATTGAGCCTGACTTTTATTTCCTACGAATGGATGGTTTCTAAAGTGGCGCTGTTCAATTTGCCCGCAAACGCGTGGACCTATTTGATCGCCTTTGTCGTCATCGACTTTTATGGCTATTGGAACCACCGCTGGGCACACCAGATTAATTTTTTCTGGAACAAGCACGCGATCCATCACAGCAGCGAGGAATTCAACCTGGCCTGCGCCTTAAGGCAGACCGTTTCGAGTTTTATCAATTTATTTACTTTCCTTTTGATTCCGGCTGCGGTTTTGGGCGTTCCGGCGAAGGTGATTGCGATTAC
>DATHGE010000374.1:0-7673 GCA_035317805.1 Flavobacterium sp.
CAGGGAAATATTGTCCCTACAGTGAATAATACGTATGACATCGGGACGCCAACTTTGGCATACAACCAGATTTATTCCTATGCCTATCCGGCGCCGAGTGACAAACGGCTTAAAGACAATATCCGCGCGCTGCGTTACGGACTCGATGAAATTATGAGGCTCAACCCGGTCAGTTATTTTTATAAGGCCGATATTGAAAAGAAAAACCGCCTCGGACTCATCGCTCAGGAAACCGAACGCATCGTTCCCGAAGTCGTCAGCACCGGAACCGATGCCAACCAGACCAAGGCCATCAATTATTCCGAACTGATTCCCGTGCTCATCAAGGCAATCCAGGAACAGCAGCAGCTCATCGAGAAGCAAAACGCAACCATCGCCAATCTGCAGGACGAAAATAAGGAAGTGTCCGGACTCAAAACACTTATTACGCAGAAGATGAAGGAACTCGAATTGATGCAGCAAAAAATCGACCAGCAACTAAACCGTTTCCCACCAACCGAAACGGCAAGTGCAAAGTAGATTCAGAGTACGTGAAAAAAACACAACACCGAATCATCTTGTCCCCATATGCTTGAACAACTCCTCTACCTATGCTTGAACAACTTCTCGACGCAGCCTCAACAAAACCTTGACGCAGCCTTAACAAAACCTCGACGCAGCCTTAACAAGTTGTCGACGCATTGGTTTCGGAAATTGCCTCTAAGTAGGTTTTCAAAACTGTTTCTAAGCGAAACATTGATAATAAAAAGCCAATCAATGACGATTGGATTTTTTTGATAGTTATCGTTAGGAGGTTTAGCCCTGACGGCAGCGAACCGGAGCGAAGCGAACTGGCGAAGCAAATCCTGACATTGCGATTCCTTAAACCTGTAGCAGATTACTTCGTCAGTTCGCTTCGCTCGGGTGCTTCGCTTCGCCCGCAATGACAGCGTGGCTTCAGTGCCGGACATTCGTTTTAATGTCCGTTAAACATATCCAACAAAATTTTCAACGCATCTTCCGAGTGCATCTTTTCGCCATTTTCAAGCGATTCCTGTGCGGCGCTTACTGCCCTTTTATGCATATTTGTTTCGTAAACAGCAATGGCTTCGGGCATAGTATCGCAGGTATCAGACGTTAAACATTCACTCAATTCCAACGCATCGAGCATCGCCATGTTCGCGCCCTCTCCGGCAAACGGCGGCATGACATGTGCCGCATCGCCAAGCATAGTCAGGTTGGGCAAAGTTTTCCAGGTCTGGTCAAAAGGAATACAATAAATGGGACGCGGAATAAAAGGTGTTGCCGTGTTTTCAATCAATTCATCCCAAACCGGACTCCATTCGGACCAGGTTGTCTTAAACCATTCCAGCAATTGCGTTTTATCGGAATAATCCAAACCGCTATTGGCAAACCAGTTTTCATCTGTTTTAAAACTGAGGCAAAAACCCAGATCGTCGTTGTTTTTTTGGCCTCCCAAAATACATTTTGAATTTCCGAAAGCCATTATCTTTCCGCCATTTAACCATTCATAAATATGAGGCGCTGATTTTGCCGCATCATAAATATTGCCTTCAAGCATCGTAACGCCCGAATAAAAAGGTTTGATGTCGGTAATATACGGACGGATTTTCGAATTGGCGCCATCGGCAGCGATTACAAGATCGGCATAAGAAGATTGCCCGTTTTTGAAATGCAACAGCCAGCCTTCGTTTTGCGGTTCCATAGAAACAAAATGACTATCCCAAACTACGGTTTCCCGCAGTAAAGATTCCAACATTACTTTTCTTAATGTACCACGGTCAATTTCGGGACGGAAATATTCGCTGCCGAAATTTTCATTGGGCTTGGTTTCGTGGTCGCTGAAAAATATTTCAGCATGTTCATTGGTGATAAGCTTTTTATCCGCGCCGGGAAGAAAATTCTTTTCAAATTCGTCTAACAGATTCGCTTCGCGCAAAGCCGCCAGTCCCGATCCTTCATGCATATCCAGTGGCGAACCCTGTACACGGGCATCCTTATTCAAATCCCTTTCATACACTTTTACGTTTGCGCCTTTAAGCTGTAAAAGCCTTGCCAATATCAGTCCGCCCGGACCGCCGCCAACGATGGCGATTTGTTTGTTTTCTAGTTTCATTCCGAAAAAATTTATTTAACGGGACAAAATTACTTTAGGACAAGCGCTGAAAATTGTATAAATCGGTCGTTTTCATTTTTTAATAATTCTTTCGGCACTACGCCCGAAAATTTCTTTATTTCTTTGATGAAATGGCTTTGGTCGGTGAAGTTCAATTCGGGGAAAAGTTTGCCTTGCGCGATGTGTTGCAAAGATTCCCTGAAACGCAGGATATTGCAATATGCTTTTAACGAAAGCCCGAATTGCCGGTTGAAATAACGGTTGATCTGCCTACTGCTCCAAAACAATTTTTCGGAAAGTTCTTTTATGGTCAATGACCCTTTTGACGCATAAATCAGGTCAAAAAGTTTTTGTTTTCTGTCGTCGGTTTCTGGTGGTAAGAGTGATTGGATTTTTTGGGAAGCCTTTTTACAAAAAAGGTCAAAGTCGTGCAGATCGTTTGCATTGAAATTCCAAAAGTCGGCGGGCAAAATGGCTGCGTAATTCAACAAATTGGAAATGGTGTTGGGGAAAATATACTCTGTTGCAGGTAATTTAAAACTGATGGCAAACATGACCATCCCGGCAGCCAGCATAGCTTGGTCAGGATAGGTTTCAATTCCGGAAAGTGTAATGTGAAAAGGCGCTGTCGCCGATTGGGAAAAAATCAAATCAACGCGTCCATCGGGTAAAACAACGATTGGTTTGTCGCTGTCCGATCGGTTATGCAACAGCCAAAAACTTTCTACATAGCCGGAAAGTGATTGGTCAGGTTTGACCAGTTTGAATTCGAGATCGTTGTCCATTGTCGACTACGTTTTCTGCTTTTTCTTACGCGCTGCCGGAAATAAAATATTGTTCAGGATCAAACGGTAACCTGGTGAATTCGGATGCAGGTCCAAAACCGTCGGCTCGTCGCCTACCCGGTGCTGGTAATCTTCGGGATCGTGACCGCCATAGAAGGTAAAAAATCCCTTGCCGATTTGTCCGTGGATGTAGCGCGCTTCGCCGTTGAGTGTGCATTCGCCCAAAACCAACACATTCGATTTGATGAGTTCGCGCTCAAAAGAAGTCGACTGTCCCATGAATCCTTTCACCAATTGCGTGTGGTTCTGGCACAACATACTCGGGATGACGTCCCATTTTGCCGAAAATTCCATCAGGGTGAAGTAATCCTTTTCCATCGGGATTTTCCTTTTTTCGGTCATATCGATATCCGAAAACTCGTAGCGTTCCGGCCTTCTTTCGAGCGTGAAATTCTTAAACGCAAACGATTTGGAGTAATCGATCTTCGACTGGTAATTCGGGTCGCTCGCATCGCCGTCGAACATCGGTTCGCAGATATCCACGCCATCGGCTGCGAGTGCAATATCAAAGCTATCGGTCGCCGAACACATCGCAAACATGAATCCGCCGCCAATTACGAAGTCGCGGATCTTTTTGGCTACCGCCAGTTTTTCTTGCGAGACTTTTTCATAACCGAGTTTTTTAGCCAAGGCCTCGGCTTCCTTTTTCTGCTCGATGTACCAGGGCGCATTTCTGTAGGCCCCAAAAAACTTCCCGTACTGTCCCGTAAAATCCTCGTGGTGCAGGTGCAGCCAATCGTATAAAAGCAACTGGTCGCTTAAAACTTCCTCGTCATAAATCGGTGTGAACGGGATTTCGGCATACGTCAGAACCAAGGTCACCGCGTCGTCCCAGGGCTGTTTGCCTTTGGGCGTGTAGACCGCAATCTTGGGCGCTTTCTCGAGAACCACCGTTTCCATAT
Organism: Flavobacterium sp.; assembly: GCA_035317805.1. GTDB lineage: Bacteria > Bacteroidota > Bacteroidia > Flavobacteriales > Flavobacteriaceae > Flavobacterium. The sequence goes on from DATHGE010000374.1 coordinate 3,864, forward strand.
TGACCGACGGGCTCGAGATCATATCGAGGATTTCGTTTGCCTGGCTGTCGGACAACACCTCAAAACTGACCCCGCGGATCTGGCATTCCTTACGGATTTCGGGCGCATCGGGCAACAGGAACGAGCCGCCGCGGTAATTGAGCAGCCAGCTCGCCTTGAATTTCTTATCGAGGCACCAATAGGTGATGCCGTAGGCCTTAAGGTGGTTTTGCTGCGTCGTTTCGTCCATGGGAAGCAGGATGAAATTGGCTTTCGCGCCGAAGGACACGAGCAAAATGAAGATCAGGATTATTTTTTTGGAAGGCATTCTGGAAATTTTTGTTGTTTCAAAGATAGGAGAATTTGTGTGAAGGAAAAGATAAAAAAATCCGCTTTATAACGGATTAATTTTTAAAACGGAACATCTTTCTTTGTCGTCGTCAACACTGTTAGCATTATGACCAACCGCTGTACTTGCTATGGGCAGGTCTTTGAACTTAAATGGATTGTTCTCGTTAGACAAATTATTACTCTCGGTCTTACCAAGATTATCAAATTTACTAATACTCTGGATAAACCTCAATCTGATATGATCAAGCGCCTTTGCTAGCGCGAGCGTCTCGCTCGCGCTAGCAAAGATGATTTGAAGTTGATAAGACACGAGCGGGACGCTCGCGCCAGCGGAGAAGATAAAGCTTTTTGACGCGAAAAATCTCAGGATAACTTCTTCTGCCGCAATTGATTGTAGCCCTGTTATGCGATGTGCTTACAGAGTAGTTTTATACCGATTTTCAAATTCTTTTAAACTCCTTCCCAACAAAATTTCCGCATCTGCTTTTGCACCATTTAATTTTTGCGGTTGAAAAAGAAGCCTTTCTATCGCGTTAATTTCTGTTATAACTTCTTGCTGTTTTAAAATTGAAAAGTCAACCTTGAACTCATTATAAATTAAATACCAAAGATAGCTTTGATAAAAATCAATTGGAAAGCCATATTTCCCTGTTTTATAAAATCCAGCAATCTCTAATCTTGCTGATGTAATGTATCCACTTTGTGCTAAGTTTTCTGGATTTTCCATCTTTGCCAATTTCAAAATCAATTCACGAAATTTTGAATTATTTGGTTCGACACCGTTTCCAGAAGCATAACAACTTGCAACGTTCCAAATGCAGGTTATATCGTTATTAGCTGCGCATTTTAAAGCGTACTCGAATCCTAACTTTGAATCTTGGTTAATTCCTTCGCCATTTCCATAGGCCATCATCATTGCATAATGTCCGTCATTGAAACCGTTTTCAGAAGATTTTCTGTACCATTTAACAGCTTCCACTGCGTCCTTTGAAACTCCCAAGCCATTACTTAATGTATAACCCAAATTATATTGTGATTCGGCATTTCCCATTTCTGCTGCTTTTCGCAAAATTGGTACTGCAATATCGAATTTATTTTCCCTAAGCAATTTTAGTGATTGTTGATTTAATTCTTCCGCTTGTTGCGGGAATGCAACAAACGAAAAAGCGAGCGATAATATTGAATATAGTAATTTCATAATCGTGAATTAAGCATATTGCATAACTAAGAAATAAGCGAATGTTTTAATTTTAAAATCAAAGCAAAGAAAGCACATTCGTACCCAACCGCGTTAGCAATTGCAGCGAAAATCCTTTTATGGAGCACAGCAGAATAAAAGATTGCAGCGAACCCGAGGCCAAAGGCCGAAGTGAGCGAAGCTAAAGCGCGGCCGCAGGCAACGCCCAAAATTAAACTAAAAATTAAAAAGGCACATCACTATCATCCGCAGCACTATTCATATTACTCCCAAACGCCTCATTCGCACTCGGCAGGTTCTTGGTCGTAAACGGGTTGTCCTCGTGGTTCATTTTGGATGGCAAATCATCATAACTTCCGCCGTAATCCTCGAGGTTGTCGAACTTACCGAGGTTTCCGATAAATTTGAGCCGGATATTCTCTAAGCTACCGTTACGGTGTTTCGCAATGATGAATTCGGCCTGGCCTGCGGTTGGCGTCTGCTCGTCGTCGTCCCATTCGTCGATCTTGTAGTATTCGGGACGGTAGATAAACGACACGATATCGGCATCCTGCTCGATCGCTCCCGATTCCCTAAGGTCGGAAAGCAGCGGGCGTTTGCTCGATCCACGCGTTTCGACGGCACGCGACAACTGCGACAATGCGATCACCGGGACGCTTAATTCTTTGGCAAGCGCTTTCAGGTTTCGGGAGATTGTGGAAATTTCCTGCTCGCGGTTCCCCATACCTTTGCCGTTGTTTCCGCCGGCGGTCATCAATTGGAGGTAATCGACGATAATCAGTTTGATGCCGTGCTGTGAAGCGAGACGTCGTGATTTTGCGCGCAAATCGAAGATCGAGAGCGACGGCGTATCATCTATAAATAAGGGTGCTTTCTCTAAGTTCTTGACCTTGATGGAAAGCTGTTCCCATTCGTGTTTTTCTAATTTTCCGGTACGCAGCTTCTCGGATGACAGCCCGGTTTCCGAAGAAATCAGACGCGTAATCAACTGAACTGACGACATTTCCAAAGAAAATAAAGCTACGGGCTGCCCTAAATCAATCGCGATATTTCGCGCCATAGATAATACGAAAGCGGTTTTACCCATACCCGGACGGGCGGCGATGATAATCAGATCGGAAGGCTGCCAGCCTGACGTGATCTTGTCGAGGGCGTGAAATCCTGTTGCAATTCCTGAAAGCCCTTCTTTTCCTGCGATTTCCTCGATTCGTTTTTTAGCTTGTATCACGAGGCTTTGCGCAGTTTCAGAGCTACGTTTGATATTTCCCTGTGTGACTTCGTATAATTTCGATTCGGCTTTGTCGAGCAGATCGAAAACGTCGGTGGTTTCGTCGTAGGATTCCTCGATGATTTCTGAGGAGATTTTGATGAGGCTGCGCTGGATGTATTTCTGCAGAATGATGCGCGAGTGGAACTCGATATGTGCCGAAGACGAGATCTTCTGCGTGAGCTGGATCAGGTAAAAGTCGCCACCTGCCAGTTCAAGCTTGGCGCTCTTTTTAAGCTGTGCCGAAACAGTTAACAAGTCTATGGGTTGCGTGTCTGTGAATAACTGTACGATCGCCTCAAAAATGTATTTGTGCGCGTCTTTATAAAATGCGTCGGGCTGGAGAATATCAATCACATCGTCGACTCCTTTTTTGTCGATCATCATCGCACCGAGGACAGCCTCCTCAAGGTCGAGAACCTGTGGCGGGAGCTTTCCTTTTTCGAGGTTGATGATCGTAGTTTTATCAACGCGCAAAGGATTGATGTTCTTGAAATTTTCCATAGTGCGAAAGTACGCTAAAATTTAAAAAAATGGCCGGCGGAGTTATTACAAACTATTGTTAACAAATCGCTTTATTTTGTTGATAAGCAAAAAAAAATCCGAAACCACAGGGCTTCGGATTAAGTATCTCAATTTGTAAGGATTACTCTTTGTACTCGCCCATTTTGCTGTATTTTTCCATTCTTTTGGCCACCAGATCTGCTGTTGATAAGTCTTTCAGTTCGTTGTAGCTTTTCATGATGTACTGCTCTACCGTTTTGAAAGTCGTTTCCCTGTCATAATGTGCGCCGCCCAAAGGTTCCGGAATCACGTCGTCTACCAGGTTCTGTTTTTTCATATCGGTGGAAGTCAGCTTCAATGCCTCAGCTGCCTGTTCTTTGTATTCCCAGCTTTTCCAGAGGATTGACGAACACGATTCGGGTGAAATCACCGAATACCACGTATTTTCCATCATCAGGACACGGTCGCCCACGCCTATTCCGAGTGCGCCTCCCGAAGCGCCTTCCCCTAC
>DATHGE010000375.1:0-8500 GCA_035317805.1 Flavobacterium sp.
GCTTTTTCGTCGGCCGGATGTTTTTTGATTTCGAGTGTCACGGCGCCCTTGGAAGTGAATTTTATCGCATTCGAGATCAGGTTTTTGAGGATCTGTTCGAGGCGCATCTTATCGGTTTTGATGACCAGAGGCGCGCCATCGGCAATAATATTGAACTGGATGTTTTTTTGCTTGGCGACTTCACTGAACAGCGATTTGAGGTTGTCGGTGATTTCCTTTACGGAGACATCGAGGATTTCCAGTTCCATTTTTCCCGCTTCAATCTTTGAAAGGTCGAGGATCTCATCGATCAGTCCGAGCAGCCCGTTCCCGGAGCTTTGGATCACTCTGGCAAACTCAATCTGCTCGTCATTCATGTTCTCGTCATTGTTTTCAGAAAGCAGCCTGCTCAGCAATAAGATCGAATTCAGCGGTGTACGCAGTTCGTGCGACATATTGGCGAGGAATTCCGATTTGTATTGTGTGGAAACCTCCAGCGCTTCCGATTTCCTCTGGATTTCGGTATTCTGCTCTTCAAGTAGTACGCTGCGTTCGGCGAGTTCCTCATTGGTTTGTTGCAATTCTTCCTGCTGCACCTTGAGTTCTTCTTCCGAAGCCTGTAATTTTTCGGTCTGCGTTTCGAGCTCGGCGTTCATGCTTTCGAGTTCGCTGTGCTGGATCTGCAACTCCTCTGATTGCGCCTGAGTCTCTTCGAGCAATTCCTGCACGCGTTTGCGGTTTTGGGCTGCCCTTAAGGCGATTCCGATGTTGTTGCTCACGGCCGAGAGGAATTCCATCTGCAATTCCGAATACGGCTTGATGCTTGCGAGCTCTGCGGCGCCTTCAATCTTGAGATCCGCCAGCGGAACGGCGACTACATGGCCCGGTTTGACTTCGCCAAGCGCATAGGATATCCTGATTGCGTCAGCCGGCACATCCTTCAATTCCAGAATCTTACCCGAAGCCACTGCCTGCCCGACAAGGCCGTCGCCAGTTTTAAAGTGCTCGCGTCCCTTGTCGGGAATATAGCTGTAACCCGAAGCGGCGGACAGTTCGTCACCATCAAGCAAATACAAGGCACCGGCACTGCTGTTTGTATAGATCGCAAGGAATTCGATAATATCTTTGGTCAGTTCCCCCATTTTTTTTTCGCCGATCATCACATTATTGAGTTGGGCAATCCCGGCCTGAAGCCATTCCTTATCAGAAAGCAGGCGAAACGAACTCCCAAGTGAATGCGCCATATTGTTAAGCGAATCGGCCACGCTTCCGAGAGCATCGCTTTCACTGTCGTCTACGCGGATTTCGTAATTTCCCTCAGAAATCTGTCCTGCGATGCCGCTGATGACACGGATCCGCTCGGCCGTTTCCAGATCTTTTTCCTCCAGTTCCCGCTGAAGCAACTGCCGCTGCCTGAAATCCCCGAGCAGACGAAGGAAGAATAAGATGCTGATCAGAACCGCAATTAAAGCCGCGGCAATGATGAGTATGATACTATAGTTGCTGTATCTTTTGGAATCGGCAACCCTCAACGCGAGCAGTCTTTGTTCTTCAATCCCAATTTTTTTAAATGACGCGCGCATGCTGTCGACCAGTCTTTTCCCATCGGCCAATTGGTTTTCTGAGACGGTATAGCCGGCCGATTTATAGGCGACGCGGTCTTTGAGATAGGTGTAAAATTCCTTTTGCGTCGGTTCCAGTTCGGCAAGATTGCGCTGCTGTACCGGATTATCAACGGTAAGTTGCTGCAATTCCAGAAGGATTTTTCCGGCCTTTGCCTCTGATCCGTTGTAACCATCGAGCAATGCCGTTTTTCCGGTAATCAGAAAGCCCCTGACACTGTTTTGCGCGTCGAGTGTTGTTGTTGTCGCCTCGTTTAGGTTTTTAATGACGAGTTCGGTGTGGTTTACCCAATTGTTGCTGCTCAAAAGACTTTTGATGCAGATGTAAGATGCGGTCGAACTTAACAGTAAAATCAGCATTGAAATGGTGGAGCTGATGATTAAATTCCTTTTAAAACTACTACTTTTCATAGTTATATTTCTTGTGTTTGTATGATTTTCTGATGGCATGGCAGGACGATGATGAATTTTGAGCCTTTCCCTGTTTCACTGCTTGCCGTAATCAGGCCATTGTGTTTTTCGATTATTTTTTTTGCGATTGCGAGTCCGATTCCCGTTCCTTCATAAGAACTGCGATCATTCAGGCGCTGAAAGATGACAAAAATCTTATCGAGATAAACCTCATCAAAACCGATCCCGTTATCCTCGATGGTGATGCGGCAATAAGGTCCGGACTTAGTCGTTTTGCTGTCGAATTTCTTTTCTTCGATTATTTCGGAAGTGATTTCGATAACCGGAGGCACGCCGTCCCTTGAAAACTTCAGCGCATTTCCGATCAGGTTCTGGAACACTTGCCGCAGTTGGCTTGGAATGCCAATTACGAGTGGCAATTCCTCGAGTTTTATGGTCGCTTTTTTCTGGTCGGTCAGGTATTCCAGATCCGACAGGACTTCACCCAGAATTTCATTGAGATCCGTTTTTTGCAATTCCACATGCGATGACAGCCGTGAATAATCAAGCAGGTCGTCGATGAGTTTGGTCATCCTTTCGGAAGAGCGGATTGTCCGTTCGGCATAATCGAAGGCCCTTTCGTCATCAACCAGATAGCGTTCCTCGAGCAGTTTGACAAACATGCCTATTTTCCGGGCAGGCTCTTTAAGGTCATGCGATACGACCCAGGTGAATTGCTGCAGTTCGTGGTTGCGGAATTCGAGCTCTTCGTTTTTCGCGAGTAATTCTTTGGTGCGCTCGGCGACTTTGATTTCGAGGCTTTGCTGTGCTTCTTTCCTGATTTCGATCTCTTTGGACAGCAGATCCCGGTAATCCCGCAGTTCATTTTGTTGTTCGTAGAGCTTGAGAAAAGTCTTCACCTTCAGGATCAGCAAATCAGGGTCGACCGGTTTTGTGATGTAATCGACACAGCCGGTCTCGTAACCTTTGCTGATGTATTTTTTCTCTTTGTTGATTGCGGAAAGGAATATCACTGGAATATCTTTGGTCTTATTACTGCCGGCAAGTGCTTCGGCGACTTCAAATCCGTCCATTCCGGGCATTTGCACATCCATGATGATGAGGGAGTAATTTTGTTTGAGAATTTTCCTTAGTGCTTCTTCGCCTGATTCGGCGGAGTCGGATTTCATACCGTGAAGTTCCAGTATTTTTTTCAGAGGCAGTATATTTTCCCTTTTATCGTCTACGATTAGTATCATATAAGTGGGATTATCTGGTCACGTTTTGGAAAATATTTACACAGTATTTGGGTCATCTGAAGCATGTATGTATTTGAATGTCTGGCCTGTTTATAGCTGCCTATTGTATACAAATCGGCGTTACAAGTTAAAGATATCGGTAAGGCCGATGTTATATAATTTCGATTTTTTGTTACATCCAAAACATTTCGCCCAGTTTCATAATTTGGGTAAGCCAATAACGACGGGTCATAAAGTAATGTTAAACCACTGATTTACAATAATAAGCAAACCGTCGAAGCGTTCTAAACTCATAAAAAAAGATATAATGAAAGCCAAAATCCTTATTATCACCGTTGTCCTTGTTTCATTTCTTTCTTCGTGTGCGACCGATTGCAGGAATAAAAAATGGCGCTCGCAAAGATTTGTTGAGCACAAAGCGCAAATTTCGCATACTTCAAAAAATCAGGCCGATAGTTAACAAATACTGCATTTCGACAGATTGGCCAGTCGCTGTTTTAAAATTATAAAAACCTTAATTTTTTTCATTTTGTTTCGCGGCAAGTTCTGTAAAACTTCTCGCGGCATTTGTAAAGTCGGATGGGACAAGTACAATTGTTGTGGTATTATTGTCAATGCCGATTTCAGATAACATCTGCATCCTTCTCAATTCGAGCGCAATCGGGCTGCCTTCCATTTCTTTAGCGCCCTGGGTCAATTTGATCGAGGCTTCGAGTTCGGCTTCGGCTTTGACAATCCGCGCCCTTTTTTCCCTGATGGCTTCTGCTTCACGGGCCATTGCGCGCTGCATCGCTTCGGGAATCTCGACATCTTTCATTTCAACCATTTCGATTTTAATTCCCCATGGCTCTGTTGCCGAGTCTACGATTTTCTGAAGCGTGCCATTGATTTGTTCCCGCTCTCGCAGTACTTCGTCGAGCGAGTGTTGTCCGATAATATTCCGTAAGGCGGTCACCGAAAACTGATAGACGGCCTTGTTGTAATCGGCCACTTTGATAATGGCGTCTTCGGGATTTGTGATCTTAAACCAAAGCACGGCATTCACTTTTATGGTAACGCTGTCTTTGGTAATGGTTTCCTGTTGCTCAAGATCGACGGTTTTAGTCCTGATGTCTACTTTTTGCTGCCTTTCTATTAATGGGATGAGCCAGTAAATTCCGGGTCCGCGCACCGATTGAAACCGACCGAGACGAAATACAACGCCTCTTTGATATTCCTGCGCAATTCTGATTCCGGACAGAAACAGCAAAAGCAACGCTACTAAGATTGGGATAATTGTCATGATATTATTTTTGTATTTGAAAGATTGTTAAAACTGAATCAAATTTACGCATTTTGACATTCTCCCAATTATGTATAACACCCAAATTACATAAAATCGCATGGCTAAAATATAACCCGACTGAAAAAAAATAACCTTACATTGGCAGCTCACCCAAATCCTATGAAAGCCGCACAACTCATATATTACCTCGACGACGATACCGACGATCTCCATTTCTTCCGGGAAACCGCAGAAGCCTTAGGACATTCGGTCAGTATTTATGTAAACGGAAACTTCATGCTGAAGGATTTGGCCAAAGGCACGCTGCCCGATATTATTTTCCTCGACATTTTCATGCCGGTATTTAACGGCGAGCAGATTCTGGATGTCATCAAGAAATCGGAAGAATGGGGAAATATTCCTGTAGTGCTGATTTCGGGCGTTTATCCGAAATCGGCAATAAGACGCTATCTTGAGTCGGGCGCCAATTACCTGATGAAGAAACCGGCCGATGTCGCCGATCTGAGGCAGTCGCTCGAACAGGTTTTAAGTATTGACTGGAACACTTTCCGCGCCTATTCCTGATGCTTTTCGTTAACTGTATTTGATATTCCCGAATTTCCGCTTTGCCTTTTTCCGGATTGCAGGCGATATTTGCTTCCTGGCGAGCATCCTGTTTAAGTTCAATATCCAGTAGTTCATTGTAGTTTCATTGGTATTGATGCCCAGGCTACCATTGCCGTAGGGTTGGTACCGGTTCAGGTTGGTGACAGAGAAAAGCCCTATAGTGGGCGTTTTTACTGCAGCCGCCAAGTGCATGATACCGCTGTCTGCCCCGATAAAAACATCCGTGTTGGCGATCAGCGCTCCAATCTGCCGAATGTCCCTGCTGTAAAATATGGGCACCCTGAATCCCAACTGGGAAGCATGGTGAATCGGCAGCACTTCGATGATGTTATAATCGGGATATTCCTGTTTCAAACGATTGTAAAAGGCCAGCCACCAAGCTTCAGGATAACATTTATTACCGGTGGCGAAGGTAAAGAGACAAATCGTTTTCGTCTTTTGGTCCACCATATTTTTTAACGCTTTCTTCCCGATGGAAATTTCCTCAGTACTTAACTTGAGATTCAGTGTGGCAATCTTCCTGCTGCTTTTGGCAAATCCCAAACCGGCAAGATAATTCCGGAAATTGTAGACCGGATATTTCGCGATATGCCCGTGATCGATATAGCGCAATTGCAAATCATCATCCGCATCCCCATAGAATTTAAAAGCGCCACGCGCGAATTGTGTCGAAAGTCTTCCCGATGCCGAATTCTGGTCGACATTGATAACCATATCATAATATTGCTTCCGTATCGAAAGCCAGGCCATGACATATTTTAAAAGGTTTTTGAATGGCTTCGCGGGCAATGCGATAATGCGATTAATGTTTTTATGGTTCCTGAACAGGACAGGGGCGAGGCTTCCTTTTACAAACAAATCGATGGTGCAACCGGGAAAGGTTTTCGTAATTTCACTTACAAGCGGCGTCACCAGCAGCAGGTTGCCCAGCCGTGCATTGGGTCTGCAAATCAGTACTTTATTAATTTTTGGAGGGAAAGCCTGATTCGGTTTCGGCATAGCGCTACCGTTGCCGATACTTTTGGTAATAGTGCGCATGAGTTTGCGCCTGATTGCATTGATGTTCTTTAGGATATCCATAATTTGTCATACAAAGCCATGATTTTAATTGCATTGCTGCAGGGGAAATGGCTTTTTTGAAAATTAGCTAAAATCCTGAAAATTAACGGTTAAGATAAAGTTAAATCAAAGTCAATTTTTAGCGCTTTGATTTAACTTTTGTTGAACGTTTTTTTTTTGAATGGGACGTTACCTGATCCGGATCATTTTTCCACGGTTCACCGTCATCGACAGGTCGCGGGTGCTTTTGGTGGTAAATTTGATCGTGTCTTTTCCGATCTCACGGTTGTCGATTTCCATCGGATCTTCCGCATCGTTTTTCTGGAGGACTGCCTTGTATTTTTCGTAACGGATCGCGCCTTTGTAAACTGTCGCGTCCGGCATCTTTTTAGCAAAAGTACTGTCGGCGAAAGTGATCTGGTAACTTTGCTGTTGCTTGCCTTTTTCAAACATTACGGTATAAATACCGTTCAGTTTTTTGTTGTCTTGCTGGAGAAGGCCGGACAATACGGCGAATGCGGATAATAGGAATAGTTTCATAATTAAATATTATTTTGATTTTTTGCCCGAAGGATATAGTTTCATAATATAAGCGATCGAATTTTTGATCATCTGCTGCAGAACCTTATGATCGATATCATTTAACTTTTTTACATACACACAGGCTTTAGAGCTTTTATGTTTGCCGAGCTGTAAAAGTAAGTCTTCCCGATTTTTAAATTCTTTTGCGAAATATAAAACAAGTGAATCTTTGCGCGGAGAAAAACCAGCCAGTGGCGCATCACCTTCATGTCCGCTTTCATATTTATAGTGATAGCTTCCAAATCCAATGATTGACGGACCCCACATTTTGGGCTCAAATCCGGATATCGATCTGAAGATTTCGATTAGCCTGAAACTGTCATCACGTTTCATTTCGTTATCGACCTTATTGATGAATTCTTCGACGCTGTTGGCTGTTTCTGTTGTTTTATTTTTTACCATAAGACAAATCTCTGTTTAATAAGAAGATTCAAAATATTCCCACTTATCCAAATAATCATTGTATTTATAATATCCCTTCATATTTCCCCGGACGTCATATACTTCGTATCTTTTTAAATATTCGTTCCATTTTTTTGTCAGTTCCTGTTGCCCTTCCGAATTATACGTTTCGTTGCGATCCAAATAGGTATTGGTCGTTTCATATCCTTGTTGCTTACCATTCGAATCATAGGTTTCGGTCCGATTAAGGTAAGTGTTTTTTTGTTCGTATTTAATAAGATTGCCGCCGGAATCAAAATATTCAACCCTGTTGAGATAGGTATTCTCTTTTGCATATCCGGTCATATTTCCCCGGGAATCATAAAACTCTGTCCGGTCTAAATAGCTATTGTACTTTTGCGTTGAATTTTGGGCATAAATAGGCAACGTTGTAATCAATAGAATGCATAGCAAATAGAAATGTTTCATGAGCGCGCTCTTAAATTAAAAACTGAAGTATTTCGTAAATATAAATCTTCTGCTTAGAAATAAAGAAAAATTGCCCAGGAAATAACAGGATGCGAAACGGGCTAATTCAAGACCTCCCGCCTGAACTCTACCGGACTCACACCAGTTTCCTTTTTAAACAGCCTTGAAAAATACGGCGGGTTCTCAAAACCCAAAGCATAAGCGATTTCAGCTACCGTGACGTCTCCGCCCCTGAGCAGGTTCTTTGCTTCCGAAATCAGGAAAACATGGATCAGATCCATTGCCGTTTTGCCTGTTTCCTGTTTCAGCAAATCGCTTAGGTAGCGTGGCGACATGTGTATGGCTGAAGCGAGCATCGCCACCGTAGGCAATCCTTTATCGCGTATCGAACCGTCATCGAACCAAGCTGAAAGCGCCTCATTGAATTTCGTCACCGTCGTACCCGAAACCGGCATGCGGTTGATAAACTGCCTTTTGTAAAAACGCTGCGAATATTTGAGGATCGAATCGAGATGGCCAAGGATAATATCGCGGCTGAATTCGTCCTGGTTGTTGTTGTATTCGGTTTCTATCTTGGCATATAGATCCTTAATGGTCTGCTCTTCTTTTGGCGACAGGTGCAGCGCCTCATTGGTTTCATAATCGAAATAGCTGTATTTGCGGATGTCGCTGTGCAGCGGATGGCCATTGAGAAAATCGTCATGGAAATAGATGCCGAAGCCTTCTTCCTCCAATTCGATATTGCGCATTTCGAGTGTCTGCCGTGGCCGCACAAAATACATCGAGCCGCTTTGGTGGTCGTATTTGGTCTTGCCGTAAGTGATCGATCCGGACTTCATTTTCTTAAA
>DATHGE010000376.1:0-3788 GCA_035317805.1 Flavobacterium sp.
AATTATTTTACCTGCCTTTCGTAAAAACGGTCTACATTTCCGGAAATTTCATCGCCATCGAGCGCTACAGCATTGTAGAATGGGCTGATGTGCAGGATGCCGTAGCCGAACAGATCGAAAATTTCGTTACAGGCGGCGGTATTATCATTTCGGCCGATGAAACGAAATCTAAAAAATCACCGGTGACGGTTTACGGTGAAACGACCCCAAATCCGGCCACGCTCAAATTCGTCGTCAACAAAATGGTCACCAAAACAGCAGTCGAATTCAAGAATATCGACGAAGCCAAACCATCGCCGCTCGCCAAAGAACTGTTCAATTTCCCTTATGTGAAGGAAATTTATATCGATGAGAATTACATTTCCGTCAGCAAATACGAATCCTACGAATGGAACGACATCACCATCGAACTGCGTTCTTTCATCAAAGGCTATATCGAAAACGGCGGAACGGTCTTGGATGGGGATTACATCGAAGCCCCGAAAGCCGAAAAACAGCAGATCAAAAACTTCGACAACCTCGACACAACCTCGCAGCAGATCATCAACATCCTCGAGGAATACGTCAAGCCGGCGGTCGCTGCCGATGGCGGAAACATCCTCTTCGATTCCTATGACGAAAAGGAAAAACGCGTCAAAGTGATTCTGCAGGGCGCCTGCAACGGCTGTCCTTCGTCGACATTTACGCTCAAAAGTGGCATCGAAAACATGCTCAAGGACATGCTCCACGACGAAGACATCAAAGTCGAAGCAATCAATGCCTAAACCGCAGCCAAACGTTCATCAGCGCAGCGTCATTGCGAGCAAAGCGCGGCAATCTTTGTAATTATTAGAAGCTATTCCGGCTGTCCGCTGTATCTTTTGCCCTGCGGGACAAAAGGATGCCGCTGCCATCCGGGCTAGGGCGACAACTTCAACATTCAAAATTCGTTAATCGTTATCCAGCCTTTAATTTTGAATGTCGAATGTCGAATATTGAAACTAAAAACTATGAACGAATTATCCAAAGAAACGAGCCCGTACCTTTTACAGCACGCCCGGAATCCGGTTTACTGGAAAGCCTGGAACAGCGATACATTGGCATTGGCCAAAACGCAAAACAAATTAATCATCGTCAGTATCGGCTATTCGGCCTGCCACTGGTGCCACGTCATGGAACACGAAAGTTTCGAGGACGAGGAAGTCGCACAAACGATGAACACCAATTTCATTTCGATAAAAATCGACCGCGAAGAACGCCCCGACATCGATGCGGTCTACATGAAAGCGATACAGATCATGACCGGACGCGGCGGCTGGCCGCTTAATGTTGTCTGTCTTCCCGACGGCCGGCCGGTTTGGGGTGGAACCTATTTCCGCAAAAACGAATGGATTGGTACACTCGGGCAATTGCAGGAATTATACAGATCCAATCCCGAAAAGATGATCGATTATGCCGAAAAGTTGCATGCCGGAATCGAAAGTATTTCCATCATCCAAACGCAAAAATCTGAAACAGAATTATCACAGGAAATGCTCATTCCGCTCATCGAAAAATGGAAGAAGAGCTTCGATTGGGATTTCGGCGGTATGGCGCGAGCGCCCAAATTCATGATGCCCAACAATTACGATTTCCTGATGCGCTATGGTTTTCAGCACAACGATAAGAAACTGCTCAAATTTGTCGATCTGACACTGACGCGAATGGCTTACGGCGGATTGTTCGATACCGTCGACGGCGGATTCTCGCGCTATTCCGTCGACATGGAATGGCATGTGCCGCATTTCGAAAAGATGCTTTATGACAATGGCCAACTCGTTTCGCTGTATGCCGATGCCTACAAACGCACTAAAAATCCGTTGTATAAAGAAGTCATAGAAAAGACGCTTGATTTCATTTCTAAGGAACTCACAACTGCCGAAGGCGCGTTTTTCTGCGCACTCGACGCCGACAGTCTCAATCCCGAAAACCATCTCGAGGAAGGCGCATTTTATGTGTGGACAAAAGCAGCATTACAGGAATTGATCGGCGAAGATTTCGATCTGTTCAGCGAAGTTTTCAATACCGATGATTTCGGCCATTGGGAAAACGGAAATTATGTGCTCATCCAAACCGAATCGCTCGAAATTATCGCACAGCGAAATAAAATCGACGCTTCCCAATTGCATTCCAAAAAGAAAAACTGGGAAAAAATCCTATACGACGCAAGAGAAAAACGAAGCAAACCGAGACTCGACGACAAATGCCTTACTTCCTGGAACGCGATTATGCTCAAAGGATATGTGGATGCCTACAAAGCCCTGGAAAATCCGGATTACCTCAAGGCCGCCGAAAAAAATGCACATTTCATTATCAAAAAACAATGGGCTGCAGAAGGCAATTTATGGCACAGCTATAAAGACGGCAAAAGCACCATCAACGGTTATCTTGAGGATTATGCGTTGGTGATCGGGGCTTTGATTTCGCTTTACGAAGTCACATTCGACGAGAAATGGCTACTGCATTCCAAACAACTGGCCGATTATTGTTTTGCACATTTCTATGATTCGGAAAGCGGATTTTTCACTTTCACTTCCAATACCGACGAGGCATTGATTGCGACACATTATGAAACCGAGGACAATGTGATTCCGGCTTCCAATTCAATTATCGCGAATAATTTATACCGGCTCGGGATTTATTTCGACAATTCTTATTATACCGAAACGGTCGGAAAAATGCTGGCCCATATCATTCCGCCCATCGATTATCCTTCGGCATTTTCGAACTGGCTGCTGCTGTTTCTCAACTTTTCCGAATCCAACAGGGAATTGGCGATCTGCGGAAAAGACGCTTTGGGATATGCCTCAAAAGTCAACGCCCAATATTTGCCGCATGTTATCCTGGCAGGAACCGATAAGGATTCGACGCTTCCATTCCTGCAGCACCGCTACGCGGAAGGCAAAAACCTGTTTTACGTTTGCCGAAATAAAACCTGTGATATCCCAAAAGAAGACTATGCAGAAGTTAACAAAGATTTAAACCCTTATCGCTAAACCGTTTGCGATTTTTTCGTAAGTTTGGTAATTAACCAATTATATAAACCATGGGACTAGGATCATTTTTCAAAAATTTATTCGGCTCGGCCGCAGCAAACGTCGAAACCGGAGCACAAAAAACAGAAAATAAAATCGACGATGTTAAAGATACCGTTGATCATGTAGCGGAAAGCGCCAAGACAAAACTCGATAACGTAAAAGACAATGTCGCCGCCGCGGCAGATAAAGCCGGGGAAAAACTCGGAAGCGGACAGGAATCTACTTCTTCGTGGGCCGACAAGGCAGAAGATTTTATGGAAACCGCCAAAGACAAAGCCACAGAATATGCCGACAAAGCAGCCGATGTCGTAGAAGACAATTACGCTAAAGCCAAAGAGGCCGCAGCGCCATATATTGAAAAGGCGGAAGATTTTGCTGAAACCGCAAAAGAAAAGCTGAGTTCATTTTCCGAAGAGGCAGGCGAAAAATTCGGCAATGCGGTCGACTCCATTAAGGAAAAGGCTTCGGGTTTGATGGATAAGGCCGAAAATGCCGCTTCCGGTGCAAAAGAGAAAGTCGACAATTTCACCGCCAAGGCCGAAGAGAAAGCGGAAGAAGCCAAAGAAGACGCCAATGCTTTCGTAAATGAAGACGCCGCGGATTTGGAAGAAAAAGCACCGGAAACGCCAAACAGGATCGAAGAAGATGCTGATTAAAATTTAAAAATCTTATTTTTGCAACTAATACACAACCTTCCCAAATCGGGGAGGTTTTTTATGAAATATAGCCATG
>DATHGE010000377.1:0-4880 GCA_035317805.1 Flavobacterium sp.
AAGCAAGAGACAAGAATCAAGAGGCGATTGATTAACGCGATTGATTAATGCGTACAAACTTTTATATGTTTATAGAAATAGAGAAAAAAGAAAATGACAGCCTGATTAGTAAAAGTCTTGGCTCTTGCTTCTTGATTCTTCAAAACTTTAATAATGAGAATATTCAAATTTGGAGGCGCGTCGGTGAAAGATGCGGCCGGTGTGCGCAATGTTTATGCGGTTCTACAGCAAACGGGTTATGAAGATGTTTTGCTCGTGGTTTCGGCCATGGGAAAAACGACGAACGCTCTGGAAATCGTCATCAAGGATTATTTCGAGAAATCGGCGGCGCTGAAATCTTCGGTGCAGGAAGTCAAAAAGTACCACAACCAGATCCTGATGGATTTGTTTGAGGATGAGAAGCATGTCGTTTTTTCAGAGGTGAACAGGCTTTTCGCCGACCTGGATTTTTTCCTTTCACAAAATAAGTCGCCGAATTACAATTTCGTTTACGACCAGGTCGTGAGTTTTGGGGAATTGATCTCGACTACGATTTTGGCCAATTATATGAACTTCATGGGCATGAAAACGAATTGGATCGACGTTCGGAATTTCATCAAGACCGACAACAGTTACCGCGATGCGAATGTCGACTGGGATTTGACGCAGAAGAACATTTCTAAAAACGTCAGGAAAAAAGCGCTTAACATTACGCAGGGATTCCTGGGTTCGGACGAGAATAATTTCACGACAACTTTGGGCAGAGAAGGCTCCGATTATACGGCGGCGATTTTTGCGTATTGCTTAAATGCGGAAAGTGTGACGATCTGGAAAGATGTTCCGGGCGTGATGAATGCCGATCCGAGATATTTTGAAAATGCGCGGTTATTGAACCAGATTTCCTACCGCGAAGCGATTGAGCTCGCATTTTATGGCGCGACGGTAATCCACCCGAAAACGCTGCAGCCATTGCAACGAAAGGAAATTCCGTTATATGTAAAGTCGTTTATCAATCCGGATCTTCCGGGAACTTCGGTTTCTAAAGGCGCCGATCTCGAGCCGCAATTGCCGTGTTTCATCGTGAAGAAAAACCAGCTTTTGATTTCGCTTTCGTCGATCGATTTCTCTTTTATTATGGAAGAGAACATCAGTGCCATTTTTGCACTTTTGCACCAGTACAAGATGAAAGTGCATCTGATCCAGAATTCGGCGATCAGCTTTTCGGTTTGTGTGGATGATAAGTTTGGGAATTTCAACGAATTGAAAGCCATTCTTTCCAAAACATTCAAGGTTTCCTATAATGAGAATGTGTCGCTGTATACGATCCGGCATTTTGACGAAAAAGCCACAAAAATGGTCGAGGAAGACAAAGCGGTTTTATTGAAGCAGGTGAGTCGTGAAACGATGCAGATTGTGACGAAAGAAGCAAATTAATCCGAAACCTGATTTCTGACAGCCTTGCGTTTTTAGTCCATTGATAATCATATCACTACTGTTTATTCCCAATCGATGCGTTTTCGTCAAATATTTGAATTATTTGTCCCCTTTAACAAACTTTTTTATTATTATTGCAAATTGATACAACAACCTTATAATTTACTATTAACAACCAACTAATTATGAAGAAAATTACAATTCTGATAGCGCTGGTATTTTTCAGTTTCCACGCTAATGCACAGGTTCTTTTGAGTGAAAATTTTGACACTGCGCTTGACTGGACGGTAGCACATACTGCCGGACCCTCTACACTTCCGGGATGGACACGCGTAACGGCAGGAACAGATCCGGCCTGCGCTCCGTTTTCGGGTGCCGGAATGGCTGAGTTCAACTCTTATGATGTTGAAGAAGGCAATACTTATACATTGACTTCCCCTGCAATCACTTTTGCCGGAAATTTTTACAAAGTGAGCTTTAACCTTTTCAGGGACGGCGGACTGGCTTCTTCTGCAGACCGTGTAAGAGTTTTTTACAGTACGACCGGAAATGTAACCGGATCGACTTTATTGACAACAGTAAACCGTGCAACTTCGCTTGACCCGGTAGTTGAAGCAGATGGCTGGTATGCTTATGACGCTTATTTGCCAAATGGCGCCACCGGAAACGGATACATTATCATTGCAGGAGTTTCGGGATACGGAAACAACATGTATCTGGATAACATTGTCGTACAACAGATTAATACTACGAACGATGCGCAGCTGACTGCCGTGAACCTTAATACGGTGTTGAGCCTTGGCACTTATCCTATTAGCGGGACTTTCAGAAATTTAGGAGCAAACGCGATCACTTCGATTGATTTGAACTGGCAGGCTATAGGCGGCCCTATCCACACGCAATCGTTAACCGGATTGAATATCGCCCCGGCACAAAGCTATAATTTTACACATGCCGAACAATGGGTTCCTGTAACGGGAGCTTATGATTTATTGGTATGGGTTTCCAATACAAACGGCGGCGATTCAAATGAAGACAATGACCTGATTACCAAAAGCGGCTATGTCGTGAACGAAATTTTCCCAAAAACTGTTGTTTATGAGGAAGCGACTGGTACATGGTGCGGATGGTGCGTCAGAGGACATATTGGATTAAAAGATATGGACCATTATCACCCGGACGGAAGCTGGATTGGAATCGCAGTCCACAACGCAGACCCAATGGTATTGGCCGCATATGATGGCGCCATGGCATCTTATATTTCAGGATATCCAAGCGGCGCAATCAACAGAAATCCTTCTGAAGTAGATCCAGGCTTAACTTCTATTGAAGCAGCTTACCAGACTGAACTGGCAAAAACGCCTTTGGCCAAAGTAGATGTGATCAACCAGACCTGGAACCCTACAACGCGCGTGGTGACATTCGACGCACAGTCGATCTTCGCACTCGATATGAACAACGCAAATTACAACCTTTCAGCTGTGATTGTTGAGAATGGCGTAACTGGCACCACTGCAAACTGGAGACAGCACAATTATTATACAGGAAATACGATTACAGACTGGACTGGCTTTAACTGGGGAACTTATCCTGCTTATATCCCGGCTGCGACTATGGTTTACAACCACGTTGGACGTGCTTTATTGGGTGGATTTACCGGAGTTTCCGGATCAATCCCGGCTTCGGTTGTTTACAATACGCCTTATACTCATACCTTTTCCTATACCGTGCCGGCAGCTCAGAATGCTGAAAACATCGAGATCGTAGTGATGCTGCTCGACAATGTTACCGGAAAAGTCGCAAACGCGAAAGAAGTAGAATTGAATACTGTTTTAGGAACGACTGCTTTCAATACAAAAAACCACGGTGTTTATCCAAACCCGACAACTGGCGTTTTCAATATCAACACCGACAATCCGGTTAGCGTAACTGTTGCCGACTTTTTGGGGAAAGTAGTTTATCGCGCTGCAAATGTGGGCCGCGAAACTGCGATTGATCTTTCCGGACTTCAAAGAGGTATTTACTTTGCACAAATTTCAGGAGACAACACTTCTTCTACAGAAAAAATTATTTTAAAATAGCATATCATGAAAAAATTACTAATTGCAGTATTCTGCCTCAATGGAATCCTTGCTTTTGCACAGCTTTCCGTTAAAAAACTGGACGGAACCGTTATCAACGACGGCGATGTTTTTGTTTACAATACGCTTTCAAATCCTGATGATCTGGAAAATCCAAACAATTATCTGGGGTTGAAAATTTACAACACTTCTGCACAAAGTATCCATGTAAAAGCGGAAGTCGTGAGCATTTCCAATTCAACCGGAGACAACCTGCAACTTTGTATCGGTGACGTTTGCTTAAGCGCAATTACTGCCGGAAGTTCCTATCCAAACTCGGCTACAACTATCGCCGGAAATGGCCAGAACAGTGATTTCGATCACCTGCTCAACGGAAATGCCGGAATTGACACAAACCTTCCTGTAGAATATGTAGTGAAAATATACATGCTCAGTGGAAACACGCCTGTAGGAAATTCTGTCACTTTCACCTACCGTTACCAATCAACATTGGCAACAACCGGTTTTGGCTCTTTGGCCAGCGCCGGAATCGTGATCAAATCGAATCTAGTTGGGAATCAGCTTGAAGTGCAGACACAAAAAGATGTTACGGTAACCATTTATGACCTTAACGGAAAACTGGTAAACAGCACCAAACTGGTTTCAGGGACACAAAGCATCGATGTGTCAAGCCTCAATGCAGGAATGTACATCGCCAACTTTAAAAATGAAGCAGGCCAGCAGGCTACCGTGAAAATCATAAAAAAATAGCGACAGCCCAGAAGGCCTGGAGCAAATTAAAAACCGTCTGGCAACAGGCGGTTTTTTCGTTTTAAAACGGCACAAACATTTGCTAAATACACTACTTTTGACTTCCGCGCGTTATATTCCTTATGTTTAAAAAACTACTTTTCTGGATTGTGATTGGATTCGTTTCCGGCCTTCAGGCACAGGAAATCGATACGCCATACAAAACCAGAAAGTTCGTGGCCACGCGCGATACGATTTATGTGGATTCTGTCAGCGTCAACTCGGCGTTCTTTAAATTGCTTGATGCGAATGCCCAGCCGATTGATTCTTCATCCTATAAAATGGATTTTCAAAAAGGCATCCTGGTGTTCAAAGAAAACTACAATTTCACACCCGATACGTTAACGATCCGCTTCCTCAAATTCCCAAAATACCTCACCAAAACCTACAGCATTTACGACGACAGCCGTGTGGTAGATAATTCGGGTCGCAATCTCTATAAAGTATCCAACGATCCGATGAAACGTTTCGTGCCGTTTGAAGGCCTGAACACTTCGGGAAGCATCACGCGCGGCATTACGATCGGCAACAACCAGAATGCGGTCGTCAATTCAAACCTGGATTTGCAGATTACGGGTAAAATTTCCGATAAGGTCA
>DATHGE010000378.1:0-9485 GCA_035317805.1 Flavobacterium sp.
TTGAACAGGTTTTTGCAGAAATCAAAGCTTACGGACACGAAGATCCGCGCAAGAAATTAATTGCAGGAATCGTATTGACCGGAGGCGGCGCCAATCTGAAACACATCAAGCAATTGGTGGAATACATCACCGGAATGGATACGCGCATCGGTTATCCGAATGAGCACCTCGCCGGAAATTCGGATGAGGAAATTTCAAGTCCGTTATACGCAACAGCGGTCGGATTGGTGATGAACAGCATCCAGAACAAAACGCAAAGCGCCGTTAAATTGGAAACAATGGTTGTTCCTGAAAAAGTGACTTTCCAAAAGGACTATCACTATGAAGAGAAAGCGACCGAAGCAAAACACGAAATTGAAGAAAAGCGCGAACCCGAGCCAGTCCACGCTTACGAAACCGAGCCCAACAAACAGGAGTCTACTGAAACCAAGATCAGAAGATCGTTTTTCGATAAGTATGTAGACAAGATAAAGGATTTTTTAGATAACGCAGAATAGGCCCGGCCTCAAAATAAATAAGAATATCAAAAACCAAATATTATGACAAGCAACTCAGATTTTGGAAGTATTTCATTTGATTTACCAAAAAACCAATCAAATGTGATTAAAGTAATAGGTGTTGGCGGCGGCGGAAGCAATGCAATCAACCATATGTTTAAGCAGGGCATCAAAGGAGTAGACTTTATCGTTTGCAACACCGATTCACAGGCCCTGAGCAATAGTGCGGTGCCAAATAAAATCCAATTGGGCGTTAACCTTACGGAAGGACTCGGCGCAGGCGCAAACCCTGAAGTGGGCCAGCAATCGGCTATCGAGAGCATCGCCGATATCGAGAAAATGCTCGATTCGAACACCAAAATGGTTTTCATCACTGCCGGAATGGGTGGCGGAACCGGAACCGGTGCGGCTCCTGTAATTGCACAATTGGCGAAAGAACGCGACATTTTAACGGTCGGTATTGTTACGATCCCATTCCAGTTTGAAGGGAAAGTGCGCCAGGACCAGGCTTTGCTCGGCGTTGAAAAATTGAGAAAGCAAGTGGATTCGCTGATCGTAATCAACAACAATAAACTGCGTGAAGTTTATGGAAACCTTGGCTTTAAGGCCGGTTTCTCTAAAGCGGATGAAGTTTTGGCTACCGCTTCCCGCGGAATCGCCGAAGTCATTACGCACCACTACACACAGAATATCGACTTAAAAGACGCGAAAACCGTATTGTCAAACAGCGGAACCGCAATCATGGGTTCTGCGACTGCTATCGGTGACAACCGCGCAAAAGAAGCCATCATTTCCGCTTTGGATTCCCCTTTATTGAATGACAACAAAATTTCAGGTGCTAAAAACGTATTGTTGCTTATCGTTTCAGGTTCCAATGAAATTACGATTGACGAAATCGGGGAAATCAACGACCACATCCAAAACGAGGCCGGCCACAACGCAAACATCATTATGGGTGTCGGTGAAGATGAGACTTTGGGAGATTCGATTGCCGTAACCATTATCGCAACGGGATTTAACGTTGAACAACAGAATGAAATCGTAAATACCGAGCCTAAAAAGATCATCCATTCGTTAGACGGTGAACAAAAATTCACACACGACCTGACCAAAAAAAGCATGGAATCTTTTAATATGAATACCGAAACTCCGGTTTCCAATTCAGAAGAGAAGATTGTTTTCGAACTGATTGAAGAAGAAGCGCCTGTTGCCATTGCGCCCGTTAGCGAACAGGCGAAACAAATTGCAAATGAAACCGAAGAACCTGTTTTAGACGCGAACGAACTCATCGTTATTTCCGAATTCATCAAGAATCTGGATGTGACATTTGAAATCGTTTCACCTGAAAAATCATTCGATTTTGTCGTGGCTCCGGTTGTAAATGATGTAAAGGAAATCAAAGTGGTTGATGCTGTCGTTGAAGAGCCGCTGACTTTCTCTTTCGACCTGCCGATTGCAAAACCAGAAGTGACCGAGCCGTTCATCGACGAAAACAAAATCCTTTTCGAACTGACTGCAGAAACGAAAGATATCGTCGTAAACCAGCCTGTGCAAGTGGTTCCGATGACCGAATTGAACGAGAACGGAATCATCAAATATTCGCTCGAGGAATATATGGAAATCGAAAACGACCTGATGAGTTCCAAGCCAATTGAGACCAAAGCCGTTGCCGAGCCAATCGCTCCGGAAATGGACATCACGGTAAAGAAAGTGGAAACACCATCAGCCTTTTCGCCGGCTTTCGAAGAAGTGTCGCCGATGGAAATGTCGATTGAGGAAACATTGAAATTCCGCGCCGACGAAAGAAGAAGAAAACTGAAAGAATTCAACTATAAATTCCACAACAATCCATCGCGTGTGGATGAATTCGAAAAAGAACCAGCTTACAAACGCAGCGGAATCGATATTTCGGGAACGCCAGCCAACAATAACCAATCGCGTACATCATTAGGAACCGACAGCAACGACGATATTCAGTTGCGCTCGAACAATTCTTTCCTGCATGACAACGTAGATTAGCTAACTCAAACTCAAGCCGAAATAACCCGGGAACTTTAATGTTTTCGGGTTATTTTTTTTGTTATTGCGGGGAACGAAGCAATCTGTTGCAATTGCCAGTTTATTTCTCTAAATTTGCGCTCGGTTAATTCGGGCCAATTTTCGGCTGTGCGCTGCAAGCTTTTCCCCGAAAATGCCTTTTTCTAAAAAACCAAAACAGCTTCCTGCGGTCGCTTTTTCGGTTTAAGAAAAAAGTGCATTTTCAGTCAAAAGGCTTTCCGCTTCCATCCGGGGCCGGACTATCGCCTGAAACCTAACAATCTAATGATTCAAAATATGAGTTTATCAGCAAATATCATGGAGGAAATCAAAACCGCCATGAGAGCCAAAGACACTACCGCACTCGATGCATTGCGTTCTATAAAATCCGAACTGCTTCTCGCGCAAACGGCCACAGGCTCTAAGGAAGACATCACCGAAGACGAGGAAATCAAATTGTTGCAGCGTCTTGTCAAAACGCGTAAAGAAAGTGCCAGGATTTTTACCGAGCAAAACCGTCCGGATCTTGCAGAACCAGAATTGGCGCAGATTGCCGTCATCGAAAAATTCCTTCCGGCACAATTGAGCGAAGCAGAAGTGGAAGCAGTCATCGCCAAAATCATCACAGAAACCGGCGCATCGGGAATCGCATCGATGGGCAAAGTAATGGGACTTGCAAGCGCACAATTGGGCGGAACCGCTGAAGGGAAAACCATTTCTACAATCGTTAAGAAGCTGTTGTCGTAAAAACAATATTGGCTGCGTAGTTCAATGGATAGAATGTCAGATTCCGGTTCTGATGATGGAAGTTCGAGTCTTCTCGCGGTCACAAATGAAAAGCAAAAGCATCCGTTTTTGCTTTTTTTATTTTAGCTTTGGGCGTAAAGGAATTCAACTATGGGAATCTTATTTGGTATTGTAGCGCTTTTCCTGTTTCTGGTTGCCCTGTTCCTGTTTTTCGGATTTATATTGAATGCGCTGGAGGAATTTTACGCAGCGATATTCAAACGCCCGTTCTACGTCCATTTTTACCCGAGCATAAAAACACTGACACCGGATCAGGAATACATCCTGCGCCACGAATTCTCTTATTACAATTCGCTTACCGATCAAAAGAAAGTCTATTTCCGGCACAGGGTAGCGCGTTTTATCGATACTTATCCATTTATTGGAAAAGACGGTTTCGTTGTAACCGATCAAGTAAGAGTGCTCGTTGCGGCCACTTCCACCATGCTGACTTTCGGCATGCGCAAATATTTATTCGAAGTCATCGATAAGGTCATTATTTATCCGGGACGATACCTTTCTTCCATTACACAGGAATACCATAAAGGCGAATTCAATCCAAGGGTGAAAGCGGTCGTATTTTCCTGGGAAGATTTCCTGGACGGTTATGAAACCAGCAACGACAACCTGAATGTTGGCATCCATGAGTTTTCACATGTATTGCATTATCACGGATCGAAGTATCAGGATATGAGTGCGATCAATTTCAGCAGGATGTACCGGAAAATAAAATTGGACGTCACCCATACAAACAACAGGCAGAGACTTTTAAATTCAGACTATTTCAGAAATTACGCCTACACGAATCAGCATGAATTCCTGGCAGTGATTATCGAGCATTATTTCGAGACGCCGCAGCTGTTTCGGCAGAAATTCCCCGAATTGTACAAAAAGGTAAGCCTGATGCTCAATCACAGGCATATCTAGCATTTCGTTTTCAAAAGTTATCCTTAACTTGCTGTAAAAAGAAAGCACATGCAATTTGGAAAAGTATCAGATCCCGGCCTCATCAATTTCAGCCTTCCTGAAGACGCTCCGGAAACCAAAAAAATATTAGAAAAGCATCTGTCTTCAGCGCCATTCGAGGCTTATGTCGGCTGTGCCAAATGGAACCGGACGGAACTTAAGGGCTTTTATCCGCGCGGGACGAAAGACGAACTTAGGTATTATGCGACGCAATTCAATTCGATCGAACTCAACGCTACATTTTACGGTATGCCCAGCTGGCAGCAGATTGAAACCTGGAAGAATAAGACTCCAGAAGGTTTTAAGTTCTTTCCAAAACTGACCAATACGATTAGCCATTTCAAGCGATTGATTGCCGTAAAAGAACCGGTCGAAAATTTCTGCAATGCAATCAGCAATTTTGAAGACAAGCTCGGCATGGCTTTCCTGCAGTTGCACGATAATTTCGGGCCAAAGGATTTTGGCCGGTTGCAGACGGTTCTGACAGAATTCCCGAAAGGCATTCCGCTTGGCGTGGAAGTGCGCAACGCCGAATGGTTCAGCAACCCCGAAATCCAAAACAAATTTTGCAATTTACTGGAACAGCATGGCATGGCCAATATTATTGTGGATACTGCCGGACGACGCGATATGCTGCATATGCGGCTTACGAGTCCGGTGGCATTTATCAGGTATGTGGGTGCGAATCATCCGTCAGATGTTGAACGGCTTGACGAATGGGTTGCACGTATCGAAAAGTGGCGTGCCGAAGGTTTACAGAAACTGTATTTTTTCGTACACCAGAATATCGAATTGGAATCGCCATTGCTGGCCGATCATTTCATCAGAAAGCTCAATGAAAGATTGGGGCTTTCGCTGACAATCCCTGCTAAGCAGGAAGCACAAAAATCGATGTTTGATGATTTTTAAACGGTTACCAGCTCCTTTAAATCGGCGATCGTTTGTGCGGGGTTTTCTGCTTTGAAGACAAAGTTCCCTGCGACCAGGACATCAGCTCCGGCTTCAACCAACTGTACCGCATTTTTGCTGGTTACGCCACCGTCGATTTCGATAAGTGTGGATGCGCCGTTTCTGGTGATGATTTCTTTGAGTTGCCTGATTTTCTTATAAGTGTGTTCGATAAAAGATTGTCCGCCAAAACCCGGATTGACGCTCATCATGCAAACCAAGTCGATATCGTTGATTACATCTTCAAGTACGTTTACATTCGTATGCGGGTTCAATGCGACTCCGGCTTTCATTCCTTCTGCTTTTATGGCCTGAAGCGTCCTGTGCAGGTGCGTACAGGCTTCGTAATGCACGGTCAGGTTGTTGGCGCCCAAATCGGCGAAAGTCCTGATATAACGATCGGGATCGACAATCATGAGGTGCACGTCGATGGTTTTTTTGGCATGTCTGGAAATGGCCTCGAGAACGGGCATCCCGAAAGAGATATTTGGCACGAAAACGCCGTCCATGATATCGATATGAAACCAGTCGGCCTGGCTGTTGTTGATCATTTCGATGTCGCGTTGCAGGTTGGCAAAATCGGCTGCGAGTACTGAGGGTGCAATTAGGGTGTTGTTCATTGTAGTTGTGTTGTTTATTTTAACATTCAATATTGAGCATTCAAAATTCGACATTGAAAGTTTTTGCAAATATAAGTTTTTTGAATTTTGAATTTTGAATGATGGACAACGAATTTTGAAGTTACCCGATAGCGTGAAGGATTGCAGCGAAAATCCTTTTTGAGGGACGAAAAAAGATTGCAGCGGAAAGCCTGACCGCAGGGCACGCCATAATAAAACTATTAAAAAAGAATGTTGAATAACGAACGCTCAATGTTGAATAGCGAAGTTTTATAAAAAACAAAACTCCGGTAATCAGCCGGAGTTTCAATCATCAATCAAAAAACGAACAGTTAATCAGACTGTTGTTGCGGTTATATTTCAATTTCTGTACCAGAAATGTAATAATCATACTTGTTCAGGTTTCAAACATAAGCAATTTTTAGAATTTGTACCTAAAAATTACGAATTTTAACCTAAATAGGTTTTCAATATCTTGCTTCTTGAGGTGTGTTTCAACCTGCGGATGGCTTTTTCTTTGATTTGGCGAACGCGTTCACGGGTCAGGTCGAAAGTTTCACCGATTTCCTCCAGAGTCATCGGATGCTGGTCGCCCAATCCGAAGTACAGACGAACGACGTCTGCTTCCCTTGGTGTTAAAGTCTCTAACGAACGCTCGATTTCGGTGCGCAAAGATTCATGGATTAACTCGCGATCCGGGTTTGGAGATTCGCCTGAACGCAAAACGTCGTAAAGGTTGGAATCTTCCCCTTCAACAAGCGGCGCATCCATCGAAAGGTGGCGGCCCGAGTTTTTCATGCTCTCTTTTACGTCATTGACGGTCATGTCGAGCTCTTTTGCAATTTCCTCTGCGGAAGGCGGACGCTCGTTGGATTGTTCCAATAAGGCGTACATTTTATTGATTTTATTAATCGAACCGATTTTGTTCAAAGGAAGGCGAACGATACGCGATTGTTCGGCCAAAGCCTGCAGAATCGATTGACGAATCCACCAAACGGCGTATGAAATGAATTTGAAACCACGCGTTTCGTCGAAACGCTGTGCGGCTTTGATGAGGCCTAAATTTCCTTCATTGATCAAATCTGGAAGTGTAAGTCCCTGGTTCTGGTATTGTTTTGCTACGGAAACAACGAAACGTAAATTTGCTTTTGTGAGTTTCTCTAAAGCCTTCTGATCGCCGGCTTTGATCTTTTGTGCCAATTCTACTTCTTCATCGGCGGTAATAAGGTCAACTTTTCCTATTTCTTGTAAGTACTTGTCTAAAGATGCAGTTTCCCTGTTGGTTACCTGCTTGGTGATTTTAAGTTGTCTCATGTTTTTGTCTCCTTTTTTTTAAAGCGTACTTGACTTGTACGTAAGGAAACAGATAAAAGTTACAAAAACCCGAAAATAATTTTAAAGCATCAATTGGGAAATATCCTTATAATAAAAAAGGCCGGTTTTGAGCCGGGCTTTTTACGATGCTTATTTTAACGAAAACTGAAATCCTGCGAGCACCGCCATAGAATAAGGCCTTGCACCACCGCTTTTATAATCGATCAGATGGTACCTGAAAAGCGGCTCTACATTAAACTTGACCCTTTTGGTAATTTGTAATCAAGCCCGACGCCGAGATTGATCGTAAAGGTATTGCTCGCCAAATTTGCCGTTTCGCCGATATCGAACCGTCGGCCGTTTTCTGTTTTTACCGAAACGCTGTTTGCATTCAAAAACATATAACTCAGGCCGCCAAAGGCATTGAAGCCAATTTTTCGTTTACTGACAATGTATTTGAGCTCGAGCGGGATTTCGGTATACGAAATATCCTGGATGATATCCATCCTTTCAGGAGAATCTGCCTGCGTATAAATATCGTGGTTGGAAATGTTTTTCGTATAGCTGATATTATAGTAATTTGTCGTGTTCACGTCGGCGCTTTTTGTCACAAAACGCAGGTTGGCGATGCCCAGACCGAAACGCAGGCTCCATCTTTCAGTAGCGCCATAACTTACCAGTGCGCCATAAGTGATTTCGGTTTCCGACGAGGTCTGGTTGAAATTGAGCTTTTTGTCTAACGGCGATTTTTTTGAAATGTATCCACTAAAAGTTGGCCCTGCGTAAACAAAAATGTTAAGCCTTTGGAAAGGGTCAATGATTGGCGGCACTGAATCTTTGGCGTTTTGCCATGTTTTCGGTGCTTGCGGTGGCAGGCCGGCATCGTCATCCGAACTGCAATTACTGAAAAATGCGATAAACAGAAGCGCGATGGCGAAGCCTTTAATATTTTTCATTTTTAAAGATTCAGGTGTTTATTCCTAAGTCCGGGAAAAATAAAAAGGTTGCTTCCGGATTGAAATTTATTTCACTTCAATGAAATCTTTTATGGAAACCGGATCGCCATTCTCAGAAAACCCTTCCAATACGATCTCGAACTTCCCTGAAATGTCTGAAGTATAAAATGACAACGTATTGTCATTGTTTCGCAAAGTGATTTCAGGCTGCCACAGAAGTTGTTGACGATAATCGGGAATTCGGCTGTTGGTGTCGGCGGAAGTGTATTGCGGATTGAAATATTGCTTTCTGACCGAAGGCCTCGGGATCTCGACTTTTTTGATAAAATCCCCAGTCGCCTTTGTCTCATAATCATTGTTGATGGTGGTAAAATTAGCCACGCCACTAAATGTCCGCGGCCCATAAACATAAGGTTCGTTGATCAGGCTCACTTTATAAATATTGTTGGCGCCGTAATCGTAAATCTCATTCGTATCCTGGACCAAAAGCCCGTCGACCAGAACCAGTGGCATTCCGTAGACTTCCGGATCCATGGTGTTGTTTCGCAAATGGATCGAATATTTGCTGCCGTTTTTCTTAGAATACATCTCAAGCACAACTTCCGTGATGGTTTCCCTCAACGTCGGGAACCGCGTATAATCGTCAAGCACATATTGCTTTTCCAATGGATGAAAAAACGGTTCCGTTGCCGGATTGGCGCTAAGGCTGTCTTTTTTTCTTTCGTAATAGGCATTTTCAATTTGGTTGGCAATGGATCGTTGCTCTATTGTCGTCTTATAAACCGGGGATAATTGAAGTTCTGGCCTGAATTGTAAAGCTGATAAATCTGCAGTTATGCCTTCATCCAACAGGATGCTGTAATCATTGCGGTTTTCTTCCATTACCTGAATGACAGCTGCCGATGCGGATGGATTTTTATCAAGAAGGAACATGAATTTTCCGGCGCGGTTGGTTTTTACCAATTTAAAGGCAAAGGATTTTCCCGGAATCGAAAGCGCAACGGTTTTATTGCCCAGGTCCTTCGCACCTTTTTTTGAAACGATAGTCCCCGAAATCAATTCGCCGCGAAGTTCCGGAAGTGCTGCCGTTGCATTCGGCGTCCAGGCGCGATTGGGTGAAAATTGCATCGCGTCGGGACTATTGTTAGACGGCAAGTCGTCTGTTTTTCGAACCGAAAGCGAGAAATTCCCTTTGATTGGGATTGTGTTTCTTATTTTCAGGTCGACTTTTTCGCGTTTGGAATAGGTCTTTTTATCGGTTTCGACCGACAGGTTTTTTGAATTCCCGGCATTATTCGCCAAATTGGTGTTTTCTTCTTTCGCTTCAGCCGCGTTGCTCTTTTCCAAAGGCTGGAACGGAT
>DATHGE010000379.1:0-4675 GCA_035317805.1 Flavobacterium sp.
CGGTCGCAAAATTGGCGAAGAAATCCGGTGACAGCGAATGCCCTGAAACGTTCTGGCACATATCAATGCAATCCTGCCAGCGCGGCACGCCGACGAAAGCTTCTGAATTGAGGTACAATCTGGCCAGTAAAGAATAAGCGACATTTTTAGTGACTTTAGAATACACTACGTTTGAAGACAGATACGGCAAGGCATTTAGCAATTCCGTTTCAACAAAATCATACACTTGCTGGCGTGTGGAATTGGTTGGCAATCCCTGGTCTTCAAAATTGGTAACGATCGGCACATTCCCGAACATATCGAGCAATTGGTAATAGTAATAGGCGCGGATCGATTTCAATTCGGCGTAAATCGGTGCTTTGGCCGCATCGGTTAGTCCGGATTTGTCAACCTGATAGATAATCGAATTCACTTTTGCGATTCCGGCGTAGCAATAACGCCAGGCCGAAAGGATCATTCCGTTATCCGGAGTCCATTGGTGACGCTGCACCTCTTGATATCTTCCGCCATCGTACCAGTCGGTTCCTCTTGTTGGGATAGTTGCCTCGTCGGAAGCCACCTCATTGAGGAAAAACACATATTCGCAGGTTGGAAACGAATTGGAAATCGCGTCGCTGAAACCGCGCAAAGAAGAGTAAGCGCCGCCTACGAGTGCCTGGATTTCATTTGGAGTCGTCCCAAAATTGTCGTCTGCCACTTTATCATACAGATCTTCATCGAGATTCGTACACGAAAAAGTGAAAAGCATGCCTATGACTAATGCAGCTGTTATTTTGACTTTCATTTTCTTTATTTTTTAGTTATCAATTTTTAGTTTCCAAGTGTGAAATTCAATCCCAAAGAAATCGTCCTCGGCCTTGGATAGTTGTTAAACCGGTCGATTCCGGGGTTTGCCAATCCGGTGTAATCTATTTCCGGATCTACGCCGTTGTAGCCCGTAATCACTGCCAGATTTTGTCCCATAAGATACAATCTCAATTTGGATGATGTCTTTTTGAACGGGATCGTATAACCGATTGTGACCGTCTGTAACCTGAAAAACGAAGCATCCTCGATATATTTGCTCGAATATCTCGGCGCCGATTTGACCGAACTGCCTACAAAATCATCCTGGATGTTGTAAGTCGGCATCCTATTCGGGTCGTCGAGCATCATTTCAGTTGCGTTGAGTACGTCCTGGCCGAACATTCCATAGCTTGTGAATCCGAAGTCGACATTCTTATAGGTGAAATTCATTCCCAATCCGACGGTAAAATCAGGCTGGGCATTTCCAATTTCCTTGTCTTCTTCGCTGAGGATAAACTCGCCGTTTTCATCCAGTCCGTAATATTCTTTGCCCCAAAATGTACCCACGGCGTAACCTTCGGCGATGATCTGCGAATATTGGTTTGACATTCCCGAAAGGCCATGCAATGATCCACTATAAATCACATCAGCTTTGTAAGTCTGGTTAGACAGTTTTTCGATTTTCTGTTTGTTTTTGGCAAGCGTCAAATCGGTGTTCCAGGTAAACTTATCGCCTTTGATAATGTTGGCGTTGAGCGTCAACTCGATTCCTTTATTCGATAAATCCCCAACATTGGCCAGCATCGTTCCCACCAAATATGGCGGTTGCGGCACCTGGTACGTATAAAGCAAATCGTTGGTCTTTTTCTGGTACCATTCGAACGAACCCGTTACGCGGTCGAATAAAGTAAAATCGATACCGATGTTGGTCTGTTTGGTCGATTCCCATTTGAGGTCCGGATTCGGGTTCTGCACCGGAGAATAGGCCAGACTCCAGCTTTGTGTTGCCGGATCGTAATAACTGTCGTTGCCTACGCCAAGAATCGATAAAGATTTATATTCGCCGATGCCGTCCTGGTTTCCGGTTACGCCAAAGCCTACGCGGAATTTCAGGTTGGTCAGCCAGTTTTCAGTCGGTTTCATAAATGATTCTTCAGAAATCCGCCATGCCGCAGAAGCCGATGGGAAATAGCCCCATTTGTTGTTGGCCCCGAAACGGCTT
Organism: Flavobacterium sp.; assembly: GCA_035317805.1. Taxonomy (GTDB): domain Bacteria; phylum Bacteroidota; class Bacteroidia; order Flavobacteriales; family Flavobacteriaceae; genus Flavobacterium. The sequence goes on from DATHGE010000379.1 coordinate 2,009, forward strand.
GATCCATCGCGTCTGATCGTTCCTGTAAGCAGGTATTTGCCGTCATACGAATAATTCGCCCTTCCGAAAAAGGAAACCAGGTTCGATTTCCCTTTGTAGGAATACACATCACCTAATCGGTAATTGTAACCCGCGCCTAAGTTGTTGTAGCTGAAAAGATCGGTTTCAAAACCGCTGCGCTGTGCGCCAAATCCCTGGTATACATTTTCGAGATACGAATAACCGACCATCGCACTAACGTTATGTTTGCCAAGTGCTTTGGTGTAATTGAGATAGGCTTCGAGTTGCGCGTTGGTATAATCGCCGTATGTTTTTTGGGCGTAGCCGTTTTCGGTACGGCCTTCCATAACCGCATAAGTCGGTTTGTAAGTGCTTCCCTGCATGGCATTGTGCTCTAAAGACAAATTGAGGACCGCCTGAAAATCGTTGAATAAATTGGCTTCGGTCTTGAAATAACCCAAAAGTCGGTGTCTTTCGTTATCGGCTGTGCGGTCATTTAAGATTTCGACCGGGTTTTCGTTTAATGTTCCGCCTACTTCCGTATAAGCACCGTTGGCGTCCATAACGGGAATTGTCGGATTGAGGTTGAAGGCGCGTTCGAAAATTCTGTAATCGAGCGGATGCCATTTGTCGATATTGGCAAATAAACCCATGTCGAATTTAAGCGCTTTGTCAAGGATATATTGGTAACCGCTGACATTCCCGCTAAGGCGTTCGAGTCCAGTTGTTTTGATAATCCCTTCATTATCCAGATACGAAATCGAAGAACGCATACCGCTAAATTCACTTCCTGAAGTAATGCTTATGGTGTGCGATTGCGTAGAAGCCCGTTGCTCCAATTCCTTCTGCCAGTCGGTATTTCCACCGTAATCGATTGCATCTGTCAGATTATTTTGGCGTACATAACCGCGCCATTGATCTGCAGAAAGCATGTCGAGATGGCTGGAAGCCTCGCCTATTCCGGTGTAACCCGTATAAGTGAAAGATGTTTTCTTGGTTCCCGCTTTGGTAGTGATAATGATAACCCCATTTGCACCTCTTGAACCGTAAATCGCTGTCGCAGAAGCATCTTTCAGGACATCGATTGATTTGATATCCGAAGGCTGAACGATATTGATATCGACACCTGCAATTCCATCCACAACAATCAACGGGTTATTGCTGGCCGTAAGCGACGTTCCGCCACGAAGGCGAAGTGAAGAACCGCTGCTTGGGTCGCCCGTGCTTTGGGAAACTGCCAGTCCGGCAATTTTTCCCTGTAAGGCTTGTTCGGTAGACGAAATGACGCCTTTCACGAGATTTTCACCGCGGATAGTGGAAATGGCTCCGGTTAAATCGGATTTCCTAACGGTTCCGTATCCGACCGAAACCAATTCGACTGCATCGAGCATTGTAGCACTTTCTTCGAGTTGGACCGTCAGTGTGTTTGTGGACGCGTCAATTAGAATAGTTTGCGTCGTGTAGCCGATGTACGAAATCTGCACCGTGTTTCCGACGGTCACTTCCAAAGCAAATTTTCCGGCTTCATCGGTAACCGTGGCTTTTTTTGTGGTGGTCTCAAGGATTGAAACACCCGGCATGACCATTCCGGTTTTATCGGAAATGACACCTGTCACGAGTTTTTTCTGTTGTGCATACATTCCTGCCGAAAGAAAAAACAGGACAACCATGCATACCAACGATTGGGTCCAGGAATGGTGCTGGACTAATTTTTTATTTTTACTATTCATTATATTTTGTGTTTGGTTGATAGTGAATTAGTCGACTGTTTTCAGCGGAATGACAGTATCAGAAATGGTCCTGTTTGTATTGTCCTTAACGACAACATGGATTTCCGTGAGGTTCTGGACATTCTGGAGCGGTGTCACAAGATTGACAAATCCTTTGATCTCGGCCATATTTCCGGTGAATTCGCCCGTGAGCGTAACATCATTTGCTGTAATGGTATACAGAAGCTTATTGATGCCCGGCTCATTGAATTTCCTCATGATTCCAAGGAAATCCTTTTTGCTGAGCTGCAAAGGAAAAAACCGGAATTCGGGTGGAGGCGGCGCAACGTATTCTGCGGCGTAGATAATCTGGTCCGGGCAAGTTAATGCCCAATCGTCTTTCACAAATAAGAAAACCATATTTTCCATGATGAAGCCATCGGGAACCGGATAGTAATCTTTTGGCACGAGGTCCATTTTCCAAAATCCATTTCCTAAATTCTTACAGTTGGTTTTTGCTACAATTTCAGGCAGCCAGGATTGATATTCCTGCATAACCGCCCAATTGTTGAGTCCGCTGTGGAAATGCACGCTCGTCGCGTCTGCAAATCCTGCAACAAGGTTTGAATTGAATAAAATGCTAACGCCTTTATCCAGAGCCGGAGCCGTTGGATAAGAACGAATCATTTCATTGGCGGTGTAAAACGACGAAAAATCAGTATAGGCCACATTCGCCACATCCGATTGTTTGGTACCTGCATCATCTTTCAGGCGCAGCCAAAACCCTGCGCTGGCAGCGATGGCCTCGGGAGTCATTGAAAAATAGACTGTTGGCGTTAATGTGAAACTCCACACCATATTGCCTTCATAATGTAATTTTGCGAAGTCAGATGAATCGTCAAAATGTCCCGCATCTGGTTCAGATGGCGACCAGATCCAGATGTAAACGTCTTCCTCG
>DATHGE010000380.1:0-4217 GCA_035317805.1 Flavobacterium sp.
AACTCGTCGAAGCAAAAAGATAGTTATGGAAAATTTACCAAAAGATAAAAAGATCATCCTTTTCGACGGCGTCTGCAATTTGTGCAACAGCGCGGTACAATATGTGATCAACCACGACAAGAAAGACGTGTTTCGGTTTGTTGCGCTGCAATCGGAGTTGGGAGAGGAAATATTGGATTACATCGGCATCGACCGCAAAAATGTAGACAGCATCGTTTTATACCAGCCCGGCGTCGCCTATTATTACAAATCCTCGGCGGCCATTGAGATTGCGCGGCAGTTTGGCGGGATTTTTCATCTTGGAACCATTTTCAAGATCATCCCGGCTGCAGTAAGAAACCTGGTTTACGACTACGTTGCAAAGAACCGCTACAAATGGTATGGAAAAAAAGACAGCTGTATGATTCCGACTCCCGAGCTGAAAGCCAAATTCTTATAATAAAAAACTCCCCAATCGCTTGGGGAGTTTTTATTTTTGGAAACTAAAATATTAGTTTTTGATAATCTTTTTGGTCGCTTCGCCTTCAGAAGATTTGATGTTCATCATGTAAACACCTGCTGATAAATCTGAAATGTTCATCTCAATTTTAGCAATATTGTTGAATGAAGTTTGTTTAACGACCCTTCCGTTGATATCTGTTAAAGATACTGCAGAAATTGTGCTGTTGTTTTTGCCTGATACGTTGATAACGTCAGTTGCAGGGTTTGGAGAAACTGTAAATTGAGAAGCGATAAAGCTTTCAGTTCCTAAAGTTTCCTGAGTCAATAACAAATCGTCAAGATACATCAGATCCTGATCTGTACAATCGTGGTGTCTCATTACGATTTTCACTGTTTGCCCAGCGTAAGCAGAAACGTCAACAGTATGAACATTTGCAGTAAGTGCATCAGCTGCAGTAAGTGTATAAGAGAATACAGGAGTCAAAGCTGCGATCAAATCTGCAGTATTTGCAGAAGTCGGCGCCAAATAAATTGAAATGTGCTCAGCTGGGAAATCTTCGTCATTACTTCCCAATTTAAAGCTTAAAGTTGTTGCTCCGAAACTATCCGGGATTACAATTTCAGGAGTTAAAAGAAAGTTATTTGGTGTTAATGGCACATCATCCCATGATCTTGATCCTGCGAAATTTCCGGTTAAACCCCATGCTGCAGTTGTAGCATTTCCTGTAAATAAGCCCCATTGCTTGGCATCGCCATCACCATCGATAACGGTTAAGCCTGTTGCTACAGAGAAATCCTGTGAGTAAATTGTAGTTTGTGCTTTTGCACCTGTAAATGCCGCCATTAAAAGGCCTGCGAAAAGTAATTTTGCTTTCATTGTAAATTTTTATTAAGTGGCGAAGTTATTAAAAAAATATTTCCAACTGCTATCCAAATCTTTGAAATTTTGTTAATAATTGTATAAAATTAAATTTTAACAATAAATTCAATAAAGCGGGGACTACCAATAAAAATCAAATAAAAAACTCCCCGCTTGAACGGAGAGCCTTTACTGATGATTGGAAAGCGTTTGTTTAGCTTTTTATAATTTTTTTAACTGATTCACCCTGAGTCGATTTGATATTCATCATGTACATACCGGGAGCCAAATCAGAAATATTAAGTTGCAAATCGGAAACATTCTCGAAATTTTGTTGCTTCACCGTCCTTCCGTTCATATCTGTCAATGTGACCCTTGAAACGGCTGCATTTTTACTATTCGTAACATTGATTACATTTTCGGCAGGGTTTGGAAAAACCGCAAACTGGGCCATTTCATTCGAATCTACTGAAAGCAGAATCGGTCCGCTTGTTACGGATGCCTGGAAATAAGCATTGTCAAAAAGTCCGGTCGCCGAAACGCTGTTGGCTTGCCCCGTTGTAGAAATCGCCGTCATAATCATATTGAGCTGCCCTACCTCAGTTCCTGCGGAAGCACCCATGATTGGCGGACTCGTAATCAGTCCCGTACTTTCCTTAAAAATAACCTGTCCGGTGGTGTAATTGTAGCTGAAACCCATCCGGTACCAGGTATTCGGTTGTAAAACCACATCGCTGTAGGCTGGCGTTGGCGTGGCGGTGTAACCTAGTTTAAAAGAGTAGTTTCCAAGAATTCCGCCTGCAGCAGCTGTATTGTCATAATAAGACAGACCGCTCATCACTTTCGTACTCATGTTCACCATCATACCGGCGAGCATTTTGGTGAGCGTGGCGTCGTATAAAAGGACACGCATAGAATTGGCGCTTGTCGTGGCCGGACCGGTGAAAAAGTCGAATTGTACTTCGGCGACATTATTTCCGGTTTCGCGGAAACCCCAGTCGCTTGAAACGTCCTTAAACAATCTCCTGCTATTTACAGCAGTATTGGAACCGATAATCTGGAATACATTTCCATAATTTCCGCCTTGGTCAATCACCTGGAAATCAGTATTAGATCCGGCAGCCAGAACGGAAGTTAACCATCCGCCCTGTCCAGGCGTCGTACCAGTAAGATCAGTACCTACATTTCCGACAGTAAGTGTCGAAACGTTTTCATCCAAAAGAACCTGTGCCTGGCTGAAAAATCCGAATCCGAGTGCACATAGCGATAGTAAAGTTTTTTTCATAAGAGATTTTTTAAAAGTTGAATACGTAAATGTATGAAATCTATGGATTTAAATATTATCCTGCAAAAAAAAAATTAGGCGGATGGAAGTTCATCTGATTTTTCCCACTTTCCTACAACACTCGTCGCCAAAGCGTTTCCAAGCACATTGGTCGCGCTCCTGAACATATCGCAGAAATGGTCGATTGGCAGAATCAAAGCAATGCCTTCAATCGGAATCTTAAACATCCCGCAGGTTGCCGCAACCACAACGAGACTCGCCCTTGGCACACCGGCAATCCCTTTGCTTGTGAGCATCAGTACGAAAAGCATGGTGAATTGCGTCCCGATGCTCAGGTCGATTCCATAGGCCTGTGCGATAAAAATACTCGCAAACGTCATATACATCATACTTCCGTCAAGGTTGAATGAGTAACCGAGCGGCAGCATAAACGAAACGATCCGGTCTTTCACACCAAAACGTTCGAGCTCTTCGGTGAGTTTTGGGAAAACCGCCTCGCTGCTTGTGGTTCCAAAGGCGATGATCAGCGGACCGACGATCCTTTTCAATAAAAGACTCATTGCCTTGCCTAAGAAAAGATAGCCAATCAACAATAAGACTACCCAAAGTGTGGAGATTCCAATCAAAAATGACCCAAAGAACTTGGCATATGTAATCAACAAATCATTAAAGTCGCGAATGGCAAAAACGCCTGCGATAGCGCCAAAAACGCCAATCGGGGCAAATTTCATTACATAATTAACCATCTTCAGGACAATATGCGCAGTCTTATCGAGCGCATTCACGACAGGTTTTGCCGTGTCGCCGATTGAAGCCGCGGCCAATCCGAAGAAAATGGAAAAGATGACGATCTGTAAAATCTCGTTGGTTGCCATCGCCTCGACAATACTTTTCGGGATGATGTGTTCGATGAAATTCTGGGCGGAGAAACTGCCGGTCTTTTCGGTCACTTCGGCGGCCGTGGACAAATCGACATCGGATAAATGTAGTCCGAGTCCGGGTTGCAGGATATTCACCCAAAACATCCCAATCAATAACGAGATAAAAGAAGCGGTAAAAAACCAGCCCAATGCCTTGCCTCCTATCCTTCCTACGGCTTTGATATCGCCGAGTTTCGCAATCCCGACCACCAATGTCGTAAACACCAGAGGCGCAATAATCATCTGGACGAGGCGAATAAAAACGGTGGCGAGCATCTTAATATAGGTGCTGAAATCCTTTGCAGTTTCTTCGGTTGCGTTGTTGTGGATGATGATGCCGAGAATCGCCCCGAGAATCATCGCGATGAGGATCTGGGTCGTGAGGTTTGAGAAGAAAGACGGTTTTTTGGAATCGTTTACAGTTGTAATCATGTCGTTCGTTGTTGTTTGGTTTAGCCCTGATTGCAGCGGAAATCCTTGGCATTGCGATTATGGAATCGTGAAACGGATTGCTTCACTTCGTTCGCAATGACAAGATTGCAGTGGAAAGCAGGAAACAGCTTCTCAAAAAAATCAGGAAGCACTTAAAATTCTTATTTATAGGTTTTATTGATTAGGTAAAAATCGGCCAGCACCAACGCCGCCATGGCCTCGACGATCGGAACCGCCCTCGGGACAACGCACGGATCGTGGCGTCCTTTGCCCTGCATTT
>DATHGE010000381.1:0-5186 GCA_035317805.1 Flavobacterium sp.
AGCAGCTTTTAAAGTGATCGCATTATTGTTGAGATCTTCATAATTTTTGGTAATCACTTCTGTGGATAAATCTGTGAATACGCTGGTATAAAGTGGATTGGTAATACTGGCATTGAGCGGTTCCATATTGTCTTTGCTGCAACGCACCATCGCGATACCGATGCACAGGATTAAAAAAGTGTGGACTATTTTGTTTTTCATTGTATTTGAATTGTCTTCTATAACGCCAAACCTTTGCGGATGTTATTGTGTGAGTCGTAAATGTAAAAAAATAGCACCCTAAAAAAAAGTTTATCTTAAAATTTTTAGAGGTTGGAGGTATTGTTGCCGGATCAGATCAGGATATCGCTTTCCAGATCTGATTTTTCAATGATAAAGTCGAAGCCCAGACGCTTGACCAATTCAATCACGAGATTCTTGTACCAGTTCTCCGATTTGGGGTGGATGTAGATTTTTTCGATCAGCTCATTGATGCCGATATCGATTTTCAAACCATTATCAATGGTCAGGTTGTGTGAAGAAACATCAGTGATGATGCGGATTTCGCGCTCATACTGAAAACTCTTGCGTTTAAACAGAAACGGGAAAAAGCTATTGTCGAACGGAATGTATTCTTTTTTATAATCGATATAATTGACCGCGCCGATATGCTGCTCATAAATTTTTTCTACATCAAGCGATTGCTGCAGTCTTTTTAAGGTCGACTGGATCGCGAGGCCTTCGCTTTTCTGGGTAAAAATCTGCCACATCGCAAACGATTCATATTCGTTGATGTGCCAGCTGCTCACGACGACATTTTTGCGTCGGGTTTTGTAGTAATCGAGAAAGTCCGGATTGTCAGCGGAAAGCTTGCGGATTTCCTCGAAAGTGGGCTCGCTGAAAGTGCCTTCGTATTGGTCTTCGAATTTATCCGAACGCGACATGAATAATTTCCGGTACAGCAACAAATCGACAAATTTTGACAAATCGAGGTATTTCCAGACAATGGTGTCGGGATTCTCGGGCAGCCTGATATTGTTGTTGTTTACGTACATTAATTGAAAGATTCAAGGATTAAAAGATTTAAAAATTCATTTCCAGACTTTATATTACAACAGTCCAAATGTAAACCCCAAATCAAATATCGTAAATCCTATGATTCGAACGACTGCATTGTGACCAGTTTTTTATAATTCCCACTATGCGCCATCAGTTGGTCGTGCGTGCCTTGCTCTACAATGCGTCCTTTCTGCATCACAACAATCACGTCGGCTTTTTGTATGGTCGACAAACGGTGCGCGATCACAATCGAAGTCCGGTTCTGCATCATATTTTCCAAAGCCACCTGAACGAGTTTCTCGCTTTCGGTATCCAAAGCGGAAGTCGCCTCATCGAGAATCATGATCGGCGGATTTTTTAAAACCGCGCGTGCAATGCTCAAACGTTGTTTCTGCCCGCCCGATAATTTATTGCCGCTGTCGCCGATGTTGGTGTAGATCCCGAGTGGCAAATCCTTCACGAATTCATAGGCGTTGGCGATTTTCAACGCTTCGATGATCTCGTCATCGGTTGCGTCCTGTTTCCCAAGCAATATGTTTTCCCTGATCGTCGCATTGAACAGGATGCTGTCCTGAGTCACCAATCCCATCAATCCGCGCAGCGAATGCAGATCCATGTCCTTGATGTCGGTATTGTCAATCGCAATCGTGCCTTCATGAACATCGTAGAAACGCGTGAGCAGATTGGCAATCGTGCTTTTCCCGCTTCCGGATTGGCCCACGAGCGCAACAGTCTGTCCCTTTTTAATATTCAGGCTAAAATCGTGCAGCACATTTTCCTTTTCATATTTGAAATCGATATGCTGGATGGTGATCGATTCGTCAAAAGAGGTTTTTTCGATTGCATCCGGTTTGCTCGTAATCGGATTGTGCTGGTCGAGGATTTCAAGTACGCGTTCTGCCGCAGCATTTCCTCTTTTTACACCGTAGGACGCTTTCGAGATAGCTTTTGCCGGCGTTAAAATATTGTAAGCCAATCCCATATAAGTAATGAATGCCGCGCCTTTTAGCGTTCCGTCCACCAAAACCATATTTCCGCCATACCAAAGCAAAATCGCAATAACCATAATTCCCATAAATTCGCTCATCGGCGAAGCCAGATTCTGGCGGTTCCCGATTTTATTGGAAAGAACGAAAAAACGGTTGGTCGATTCGCCAAAAATACGGTTGAAATAACCTTCGGCGTTGTAGCCTTTCACGACTTTGAGTCCGCCCAGCGTTTCCTCAATCGTCGATAAAAATACGCCCTGTTCTTCCTGCGCGCGCGTGGATTGCTTCTTCAATTGCTTTCCGATCAGCGAAATGATGTAGCCCGAAACCGGAATGAATACGAAAACGAACAACGTCAGCTGCAGGCTGATATAAAGCATCGCGATGATGGTGAAAATAATTGTCAGCGGTTCTTTTACGATCAATTCCAAAATCGAAAGCATCGAAGCCTGGACTTCATTCACGTCGCTCGCAATCCTCGAAATCGTGTCGCCTTTTCTTTTTTCCGAAAAGAACGACAGCGGCAGATCGATGGTTTTTTTGTACATCGCATTGCGCATGTCGCGTAAGATTCCGTTGCGAAGGAAAGTCAGGAAATACATCGCAAGGTAATCGCATAAATTCTTGAGCAGGAAAATCGACATGATGCCGACCACCAGAAAAGCCAGCGTGCGGTCATAGCCGTGATCCCGCGTCGTTACCGAAAGAAAATAACTCAGGTAATTTTCGAGATAGGATTTGGTATTGTACAGCCCATCAAAAACCGGCTTGATGTAATTGCGCTTTTCCTGTTTGAAAAGAACGTCCATCATCGGCATCAGTGCCAAAAAAGAAAGCGTCCCGAAAATCGCATACATGATGTTGAAAAAGATATTGAGGTAGGCGTATCTTTTATACGGTATGATGAAAGGGAATATTTTTCTGAAATTGTTCATTAAATGATTTTTAAATCCGAAAGGATATTTTTGATCTTTTTGTCGAGCTGCGCTTCGGCTGCCGCAAAATTGGCAACGGAGTCGAGATGCGCGTTCACGCTGACATAAAATTTGATTTTTGGCTCGGTTCCGCTTGGCCTTGCGGCGATTTTCGCACCGTCTTCGGTATAATAAATCAATACGTCCGATTTTGGGATGTCCATGGTTTCCACGTCACCCGTAAATAAATTTTTAGCAGTAGCATTTTTATAGTCTTCGAGCATCACGACCCTTTCGCCATTGATTTCCTTTACCGGATTGTCACGCATGTTCACCATCATCTGGTTGATTTCCGCCAGGCCTTCGATTCCTTTTTTGGTCATAGAAACCAGATATTCCTTGTAGAACCCGAAATCGACATACAATTGCAACAGCTCATTATAAACCGAACTGCCTTTGGCCTTCGCCTGTGCAGCAAGTTCACAGATTAATAATGTCGCTGCCACGGCATCTTTGTCGCGCACGGCGTCGCCGACCATAAATCCGAAGCTTTCCTCGCCGCCGCCGATAAACTGCAATTTCGGGAAATCCTTGATCATTTTGGCGATCCATTTGAAACCGGTGAGTCCGACTTTACATTCTACGCCATAAGCGTCGGCAAGCTGCATCATCATTGGTGTCGATACGATGGTCGAGCCGATAAATTGCTTCCCGTTGATTTTTCCCTGTTTTTTCCATTGCTCCAAAAGGAAATGCGTCATCAGGACCATGGTCTGGTTTCCGTTGAGCAAAATCATTTTGCCTTCGTTGTTCCTTACGGCAACGCCCAGGCGGTCACAATCGGGATCGGTTCCCACAACAATGTCGGCGTTCAGTTTATCCGCCAAAGCGATCGCCATCGAAAGCGCTTCCGGCTCTTCCGGGTTCGGCGATTTCACCGTTGGAAAATCCCCGTTCGGTTCGGCCTGCTCGGGAACGATGTGTACATTTTTATAGCCCGCTTTCGCCAATGTCGGCGGAACGGCTTTTATCGAAGTGCCGTGCAGCGATGTGAAAACAATATTCAGGTTGTCTTTGGCCGAAGCCGGCGTGTCGAAACTTGCATTTTCAATCGACGATTTGATAAACGCGTCGTCAATATCCTTGTCGATGTATTGGATCAGTTTTTCGTTGGGCTGGAATTTAATATTGGCATATTTCACGCCCTCAATTACCTCGATAATCTCGCCATCCTGCGGCGGAACCAATTGCCCGCCATCTTCCCAATACACTTTGTAACCATTGTATTCAGGCGGATTATGCGATGCCGTGAGTACGATTCCGCATTGGCATTTGAGGAATTTCAAAGCAAAACTCAACTCCGGCGTCGGGCGCATATCCGAGAAAAGATACACCTGGATGCCGTTTGCAGAAAACACATCGGCGACAACTTTTGCCAGCGTATTGCTATTGTGGCGGCAATCGTAAGCGATCGCAACCTTAATGGGTTTTCCGGGAAAAGCCGTGTGCAGGTAATCCGAAAGTCCCTGCGTGTTTTTCCCGAGCGTATATTTATTGATCCGGTTGGTGCCAACGCCCATGACGCCGCGCATGCCGCCGGTTCCGAATTCCAAATTCTTATAGAAGCTTTCTTTTAAATCTGCAGGTGAATCAGTCATCATTTTTTTGATCTCTTCCTGCGTCTGTTGGTCAAAAACCGGCGTCAGCCATTCGTTAACGCGGTCCAGTATGTTTTTTTCGATGTCCATTTTGTAATAAATTATTTTCAGTTTACACTGAAATTTCAACATTCAACATTCGTTAATCGTTATTCAATATTTATTTTTTTAAGGAGCTATTTGCTTCGCCTGTTCACTCCCGATTTTTTTATTAGGAGCTCGGGTCCCGCTTTCCGCTGCAATCTTTTTTATCGGTTCTCGATACGCCTTGCAGGCTACTCGAACTGACGACAAAAAAGGATTTACGCTACAATCGGGGCTAAGGCATTTACATTCAAAAGGGATGGTGTCAAAATTTGTGATACCAACATTACCCCAGATTTACCGTCTTCGAAATCTTATACCGTTCCTCATTGTTTTTTGTCCGCAGGATAATTTCGCCCAGGAATCCGGCTAGGAACAGCTGCGTCCCGATAATCATCGTCGCAAGCGAAATGTAAAACCACGGATTGTTCGTCACCAGGTCATAAGGCAGGTCGTGGTACAGTTTGTACAATTTTGAAACCCCGATGAATCCGGCCGCAAAA
>DATHGE010000382.1:0-3441 GCA_035317805.1 Flavobacterium sp.
AGGAAAAAAGTAATGCAGGTGAGCGGCGTGATGATTTCAGGCGGACTCTTTACCGCGGTTTTCTTTCCGTATATCATCATCGCCACAATTGCATTTATGGTCGTCGGATTGGGCGTTTCTACGATTGTCCCGACCGTTTACAGCGTTGCGGGAAAAAATCCGAATGTGCCGCCCGGAGAAGCGCTGACGATTGTTTCGAGCGTGAGTTTCCTCGGATTCCTGATGGGGCCGCCGGTTATCGGTTACATTGCCGAAATGTCGAGCTTGCGGGTTTCGTTCGCGCTGATCGGGATTTTCGGGTTTATTGTAACGCTACTCGTTTCAAGGATCAGTGCGATCCGGGATTGATTCCAAAAAAAAATCCCGAACGATTGCGCATTCGGGATTGTATTGTTTTTTGAATTTTATTTTTTGATGAATTTCAATTGCTTTGTTCCCGAATCGGTGTAAACAGTTATGAAATAAACGCCTGATTGTAGCGCCGATATATCCCAGTTGGTTTCGCTTCCCGATTCTTTCACTTTTTGCCCGAGCGTATTGTAGAACGTCGTTTTCTCAACATTTACATCCGAAGGAATACTGAGCGCCAGTTTGTTTTCAGCCGGATTCGGATACAATGAAATCCCAGAAACTAAATCGAAATTCTGCGCTCCTAAAACCGCTGTGCTTTCCGCAGAAACAATATCATTTTTGGGATTGAAAAGAACGTCATAAGCTGCGAAAGGCACGTCGATATTAAAAACCTCACCGTTTACCGTATTGTCCAAAACCACATCAAATTGTTGCGAACCCGGACCGAGTAATCTTATCGGAACCGGCAATTTAAAAAACGTCACGGAAGGATCCGATTGTGTCTGATTGATGGTAACCATGGCATGTCCCGCACTTGTATTGTGCACAGCAATAGTATAAATCGGATAACCCTGGCGATAGACCCAGTCATTGAAAAATTCTGTCAGATCCATACCTGATGTTGCTTCGAGATGTGACTTTAAATCAGTTGTCGCAGCATAACCATATGCCAATCCGGGATCGTTGAGGTAATTCTGTAATCCCGTAAAAAAGGCCGTATCGCCCATTTTAAAACGCAGCATATGCAGCACCATTGCGCCTTTATTATAGGTAAGCCTCCCGTCAAAAATACGATTCACATTAGTCGCCTCGTCTTCGGGAATATAGACAGAGCCATTTGGGCTGCTGGTAATGCTGTTGACCAGATCCATTTTTTCAAGATCAAACGCCCAGTCGCCGTCAAAATGCCCGGTCGACATCGCGGCGAGATAAGTAGCGAAACCTTCATTGAGCCAGATATCGCTCCACGAGCCGCAAGTCACCTTATCGCCAAACCATTGGTGCGCCAGTTCATGAGCCACCAATCCGCGTTCAAATCCCACCATAAAAGAAACGGTCTGGTGTTCCATTCCGCCGCCCCAGCCAAACTGGCAATGGCCGTATTTTTCATTGCTAAACGGATAAGGCGTGAAAATCGATTCATAATAGGCGATAAGCTGAGGCGTCATCGCCAGGTTTTCTAAATTGGAATCGAGGCTTTCGGGATACATATAATTCACAATCGGAAACTGGTTCGGCACCGTCCCGGCCTGTTGGGTATAAACCGTGTAATTGCTCACTGCAATTGCAATCAGATAGGCCGCAATGGCGTAACCGTGGTGAAAATGCGTTGTCGTCGTACCGTTTCCGTTGCTTATGGCCGATTGCTGCAAACCATTGGAAACCGAAACATATTGGGAAGGTGCGGTGATGTAAACGTCGATTCCGTCATCGACTTTGTCATTCAGGTCCTGTTTGCACGGCCACCAGTCCATCGCCCCGAAAGGTTCGGATAAGGTCCACAAAATCGGATTGCCATTGTGTTCGCTTGTTTCAAATGACCCGAAACCGCTTCCTGCAGGCGCGCCGGCATAAATAATTTCTACAGCCGCGGTTGTTCCTGAAGCCTGGGTCGCCGGTAAGTTGACGATGAGTTCGGTATCGTTGCGTGTGAAAGTAAGGTCGACATTGTTCTGTCTGACGGCATTCACAACAATCTGATCGCTGAAATGTTCCTCATCGGGATCGGTAATTTTCGCAAGGTCGAACACGATAGTATTCATGTCGGCCAGCGCCTTATATGTTGTGGTCACTTTTCCGAAAATGTTGAAAACGGCCGGATCTACGGTAAATTCCAGCTTCTCATAAGTCACGTCATAATTGTATGTGTCGGGATTGGTGACAAACGCCATTCTTTTTGCCGCACCTTTTTTCTCGGCGTTGACAATCTCATTGAAATGCTTTTTATTGGTTTGCGCCACAGTGACGCCAAAAATGAAGAAGATAAGGAAGTAATATTTTTTCATCGGTACAGCTTTTGCCCAAATTTAGCAAATAAATATGCGCGCCGATGTTAATGCAATAGAATTTGGACAGCACTCCCGAATGATTTACTTCCGGGAGGTTTGCCCAATGAATTTATTTCCTGATGAATTTGAGTTGTTTAGCCCCGGCATCGGTAGTGACATTTATAAAATAAACGCCCGATTGCAAAGCCGATACATCCCAATTGGTTTCGCTTGCGGATTCTTTCACTTTTTGCCCGAGCGTATTGTAGAACACGGCCTTCTCAACTTTTACATCTGATGGAATATTAAGCGTGAGTTTGTTTGACGTCGGATTCGGATACAACGAAATCGAAGCGGTCAGGTCAAAAGTCTGGTTTCCGAGAATCGCCGTGCTGTTTTTGGAAATGATGTCTTTTTTGACATTGAATTGCACTCCGGTCACCACAAAAGGAACGTCAACGCTAAAAACCTGCCCGTTTGTAGTGTTCTCCAAAACCACATCCAATTGTTGTGCGCCAGAACCGAGCAATCTTACCGGAACCGGCATTTCAAAGAAACTCACCGAATTGTCCGATTGTGTCTGGTTAATCGTTACCTGGACATGGCCAGCCGATGTATTATGCGCCACGATGCTGTAAGTGGGATAGCCCTGGTTGTAAACCCAGTCACTGAAAAATTCGGTCAGGTCTATTCCCGAAGCGGTTTCCAGATGTGCCTGAAAATCCGACGTATGCGCATAAGCGTAAGCCAATTCCGGATCGGTGATGTAATCGTGCATGCCCTGAAAGAAAGCGGTGTCGCCCATTTTGAAACGCAGCATATTGAGTACCATCGCGCCTTTGTTGTAGGTCAGCCTCGTGCTGAAAATGCGATTGACACTCAATGCTTCATCATCTGTCAGATAAACCGCGCCATTTGGCGAACCGGTAATGCTGTTAATCATAGTATTTTTATCAGTCACGAAAGCGGCATCGCCATCAAAATGCTCGATTACCAATGAAGCCAGATAGGTTGCAAAACCTTCGTTGAGCCAAATGTCTTTCCACGAACCGCAAGTCACTTTATCGCCAAACCACTGGTGTCCCATTTCGTGCGCAATCAG
>DATHGE010000383.1:0-2013 GCA_035317805.1 Flavobacterium sp.
TCTGGTTTTCCTCGATATCGAGATGCCTTTTCTCAACGGCTTTGAAGTGCTCGAGCAGTTTGAGACAATCGATTTTAAGGTTGTCTTTATCACAGCCTACAACCAATACGCCATCAAGGCACTGCGCATGAATGCGATGGATTATCTCATGAAACCCATAGACAGTGAGGAACTTCGTGCCGCGCTCGACAAATACATCAACAAGGAAATCGTGACGACGCAGGAACAGGTGCAGCAGCTCAATCAGTTCAATTCGGGGAAAATCCTGGATACCCTGGCCTTGAGCACGCAGGAAGGTTTGCATTTCGTAAAAACTGACGACATCATGTTCCTCGAAGCCAGCGGATGCTATACGTACATTTTTATGAACAACAACACGAAACATCTCGTGAGTAAAAACCTGGCCGTTTTTGAAGAAGTGCTTAAAGACAACCCGATCTATTTCCGTCCGCACAAATCGCACATCATTAACCTGAAATTCATCAAGCAATACATCCGCGGCGAAGGCGGCGAGCTCATCATGCAGAACAATTCGAGCATTACGCTGAGCAGAAATAAGAAACAGGAATTCCTGAGCCTGTTCAATAAGGTTTAAGGTTTGCAGTTGGTTTAGTAATCCCGACAGTTCCTATATCGGTATAAAAACCATCCGTATAAATCGCATAATATTGTCCTGTAATCAATGACAACTATTATGAAAAACCTTACAACAACAATTATTTTAAGCGCATTGTTTTTATGCGGAAATGCCGCTTTTGCGCAACAAAAAAAAACCACTAAAAGCCAGCCTTCAAAAACCACATCGGCTTCTTCATTTTACAAAACTTCTTATGCTACGCGCAACAGCGGCAGTTTTGACGGCGATACGCATTTGATCACACTGAGTTACGGTGTCCCGAATACGATCGATTACACCGGATTTTTCTACGGCAACAGCGAATCTTCAGTCGGCCCGGCATCGATCCGGTATGAATTTCCGATCCGGGACGAAGCCGGCGTCGGATTGGGTGTTTCGGGCGCGACAAAGAAGTACAGTTACTTTGGCGGAAGCGAGACCAAAGTATCCGGAATTGCGATCAGCCCGCTCGGATTTTACCATTTCAACAAATTGATCCCGATTGCGAAACTCGACGTTTATGCCGGAATCGGCGCCTCGGTCAATCTTTTGAATTACACTTATGAAGATACGGACGAAAAGGATTCGGATGTGGAGATTGATCCTGCCGGACTGGTCGGCGCACGTTATTATTTCACGCATTCCTTCAGCGCGATGGCCGAAGTGGGCGAGGGCTCTTTCAGTATTTTCCGTGTCGGATTGTCATTCCGCCTTTAACTTAAAAATCAGATTATGAAAAATATATTTAACACGCTGCTATTGCTTTTTTTGGTAACTTCCTGCTCGAAGGATGACGATGCGCCGGTAATTCCGCCAACAGCTGAAATCCCGGCCGAAAGCAAGTTCATACAGGTCATAGACCGCGATGCCGCCGAAGACCTTGCGTTTGATTACAATTCCGATAAGAAAGTAAAATATGCCTGGATCGGGCACCGGATCCAATATGAAATCGAATACTATCAGGGTCGGATTGAAAAAATCACCGTCGGCGGCGGAAGTTATCCCGGAATCTACGATTTCAGTTATAATGCGCAAAACCAGCTCACCGGTTGGTATCGTGCTTCGGACAACCTGTTCTTTGCAATTGTTTATTTTCCGGAAGAGAATTCCAAAAAAGGGGTCTTAACAAATACCAATGCCGAGATTGTCAAATATTTGCTTTTCATCAATCGCGATGAGGTTTTGTGGACGGCATTTATCGGCACTTATCCGGCGACGCAAATCATCTATCCGACTGGCGCTGTCGCTGTAGCCAATACCTATGACAGCCAGGGATTCGTCACCGGCAGCCATATGGATTTCGATTCGGGCGCTTCGAACGCAGTCTTTAACTACATCCAACTCTAAACCTACCATTATGAAAAAAATCTATTTATGTTTGCTACTGACGGCTTTCC
>DATHGE010000384.1:0-4491 GCA_035317805.1 Flavobacterium sp.
ATTGGGAATTGAGCCCAATCAGTTTTTCCTCGAGCCCGGTTTTCTCCGATTGGAATCTTGCCGAAAAAAGCAATTTCCCGATGTAAATTCCAACAGCCAAGGCAACAACAAAAGTCAATATGATGGTAATCGCAGTGTTCATTTTTCTAATTTTAGAGCAAGTAAATGTAAGCAATTATCACAATTATTTTTAAGGGTTTTGGAAAGTTGTTCACTTCATTCCACAAAAAAACGGCCTGTTCAAGAAAGCCGTTTTTTCAGGTGTGACCCGGATATATAATAGAGTGTTAATTCAGGATATGGAACTGGTTGTCGAATTCCTTATTCCTGATGCGTTTATTCGAATAGCTGTTGTAAATGAGATTCCTGACATGCCTTTTGTGGCGGCCAAGTATCGGAAAATTGTAAAGTACGCCCACCACCGAGATCAAAATCAAAACCAGCCAGGTGCACATATAGATGATATAATTGGGATCGGTTGAATATTTCAGGTTGATGGCAAAATAATAACCTGCAAATGCAAATACCGCGAGCGAGATAATCAGAAGTAGCCTTTTCATAACATTCCATTTAAAGTGATTCCTATTTTCAAACCGGTAAAAAGTACCTTTTTTTGTCAGGACCAAATTATAACCCGCACGGGCAAAATGGATTACACGATTTTAAGATAATTTTATACAATTCCCGAATTTGAATATATTTGACAAAACAATCAAAAATAAAAATATGCAAACACGAATGTTAGGCCTGCGTACCGCCATTTACAAAGTATCGGATATCACAGCGGCAAAAACCTGGTACTCCGGAATTTTTGAAACCGAACCCTATTTCGACCAGCCGTTTTACGTTGGCTACAACATCGCGGGCTACGAACTCGGCCTGCAGCCGGAAGACAATACAGTTCCCGAAAAACCAGAAACCGTTCTCACGTATTGGGGCGTAAACGATGTCAAATCCGAATTCGACCGAGTGATTTCCCTCGGTGCTTCCGAACATGAAAAGCCAACGAATGTCGGCGGCGAGATCGTAGTAGCTTCGGTCAGAGATCCGTGGGGAAACATCATCGGATTCATTTTCAACCCCGAATTCCACCTGCCGCTATAAAAAAGTACTGGCATCGTTTTTGGTTCGCGCCAATCAACAAACATTAAAACTCAAAATCATGAAACAAAAAACTACCCTTACCTTATTATTGCTATTATTTACCGTTTTTTCCTTCGCACAATACCGCAACGGAAATCTCAACTTCCTTTCTGAAAGCGGCGAAAAATTCTATGTCGAATTGAACGGGCAAAAAATCAACGACTATCCGCAATCCAACCTGCGTATCGAAAACCTAAACGAACCTGATTATGATGTCCGGATCGTTTTCGCCAACAGGAATCTTCCGCAGATTATCAAAAACAAGGTCGCGATTGTAGATGCCGAAGGTGTGTTTCGCGATGCAACCTATAAAATCAAAAAGGAAAAAGGAAGGCGCACAAAGATGAAATTGACTTTTGTGGCCATGGTTCCGGTAACCGGGTATTACAACGGTCCGCGCAATGTATTCGTGATCCAATACCATCAAAGCGAACCGACGCCTGGTTATCCTGAGCCACCATTGGAACCGGGCTGCAGAAACCACCTGCCGATGTCGAATGCCGATTTCAACAGCGCTTTGGCAACCGTAAAGAACCAGAACTTTGATGAAACCAGACTCAAAATCGCCAAGCAGATCGTTTCCGCCAATTGCATGAGTACCGATCAGATCGTCAAAATCGCCGGTACGTTCGGTTTCGACGAAAACAAACTCGATTTCGCAAAATACGCCGACGATTTCTGCACCGATCCGGGCACGTATTTCAAAGTCAACAACGTGTTCGGCTTTAGCTCCAGCGCCGAGGAATTATCCGATTACGTCCAAAGCAAAGGATAAAGAGGATCATCCAAAAAGAAAAACCACTGCTTCAAAACAGTGGTTTTTTTTTGGGCGTGCCCCTGCGGGTCAGGCTTTCCGCTCTATCTTTTTCGTTCGTTCCTCACAAAAAAGGATGCCGCTGCACTCCTTCACGCAAATTCTCAGAAAATTATTCTTAAACCTTAATCTGTTTCCATTTCCCGCGCTTAAACAAAATAAAACTCGCAATCGTAATCATCGTTTCCGAAACCGGAATCGCAATAAAAACGCCGGTCGGGCCCAACCCGAAATGCTTCGCCAGCAAATACGCAAACGGAATCTGGAACAGCCAGAACCCAATCACGTTCACTTTTGTCGGCGTCCACGTATCGCCCGCGCCGTTAAAAGCATTGATCATCACCATCCCGATTCCGTAAAAGACATAACCGAGCGCAATAATCCGCACGGCTTTTACGGCATAAACACGCACTTCAGGATCATTGGTAAAAAAGGCCACGAGAATTTCTGCGCCAAGCAAAGAGATCAGCATCACGCAGCCCATATAAATCACATTGTATTTGGCCGTCTTCAAAACGGCATCTTCCGCCCGCTGGATTTCTTTCGCGCCCAGATTCTGCCCGACCAATGTCGCCGCCGCATTGCTTAATCCCCAAGCCGGTAAAAGGAAAAACATCATCAGGCGCATGGCGGTCTGGTAACCGGCAGAACCATTATCGCCGCCAGTTGTGGCGACCAATTGCGCCAGGAAAATCCAGCTGCACGACGCGATTACGAATTGCAGAACCGCCGGGGCGGCAATCTTCACAATACTTTTAATCAGTTCGAAATTGGGTTTCAGGTAAGCCAGCGTAACCTTGAGCATGTTCTTTCCGTTAAACAGATGAAACAACTGATATGAGACGCCAACACTTCTTCCAATCGTGGTCGCAATGGCGGCGCCTGTGAGCCCGAAAGCCGGAATCGGACCGAGCCCGTTGATGAAAATCGGGCACAATATGATATTGCTGATATTGGCGATCCACAAACTTTTCATCGCAATGGCCGCATTTCCGGCGCCGCGGAAAATCCCGTTAATCAGGAACAGCAGCATGATGACGCTACTTCCGCCCATCATGATCCGGATAAACGGCGTCCCATGCAAAGCGGCCTCGGGTGAAGCGCCCATGAGCATCAGCAATTCCGTCCCGAAATAAACGCCAATAATACTGATAACAATGTTTAGGGCAATTGAAACCCCGATAGCCTGCATTCCGGCTTTTGCCGCAGCAACAGGGTCTTTCTCGCCGATCCTTCTGGCTACGACCGCAGTGGCCGCCATACTGATACCGATGGCAAGTGAGTAAATAATGGTCAGCATCGATTCAGTCAGCCCGACGGTCTGGATGGCAAAACTCGAATTTTCCAAATGTCCGACGAAATAAAGGTCGACCAGCGCAAAAACCGATTCCATCATCATCTCCAGCATCATCGGGATGGCCAGTAAGATTACTGAAAGGCGGATGCTTCCCGTGGTATAGTCGATTTCCTCTCCGCGAAGGGATTTTTTGATTACGGATAATATAATAGCTAATTTACCTTTTGAAGGTGTGATTTGTGTCATGATAAAAAAATATAGTGGAAATGAGGCACATGTGAACATTGCCTTTTTTGTTACTAGCGATATGGAATTGCCCTGTTTCCTTAGAAAGTGAGGACGGCTGAAACAATCATAGGTCCGAAGTATAAGCACACAAAGATATATTTTTTCAAATAAAAAAGCCAACAGGGTTTAAATTCCTGTTGGCTTCTTCGCGATTTTCCAAATCTAATCTTTGTCAAATTCGATGTTACCGCGGTTTTTATGATTGTCCGGATGCGGATGCGAATTGAAATCTTTATTTTCTGTCGTTTTGAGATTACCGTCTTTATCGGTTTCGGTTTGCTGCTGCAGCTTTTTGGCCGCCGGGTTGTAATCTTCAGGAAGATTCCCGCCGCTAAAACCTTCGTTCACTTTCTGTTCGTTGTTTATTTTTTTATTGCCCAAATCGTTCGTTTCCATAATTGGATATCTTATTCTCTTATAATATTACGATTTTTAAAAAAGCCAGGCCATTCATTTAACATTGCTTTTGGATTGAAATCCTATATTTGCAGCGTATGAAGCACCATCATTACATAATCCACAAACCTTACGGATACCTGAGCCAGTTCATCTACGAATTGAAACGCAAGAAAAAACTGCTTGGCGAACTGCACGATTTTGCAGAGGGAACCATGGCGATCGGCCGCCTCGACGAAGATTCGGAAGGCTTGTTGTTATTGACAACCGATGGCAAGATGAGCGAAATCGTACGCAGTAAAAAAGTGGACAAGGAATATTACGCGCAGGTTGACGGAATCATCACTGCCGAAGCCGTCGAAAAACTGAAGAATGGTGTCGAGATCGGTTTCAACGGCACGAAATACATTACGCGGAAATGCGAAGCGGCATTATTGTCAATCCCCGATTTCCCGGCGCGAACTCAAAAAATCCGAGATGAGCGCCATGGCCCGACGAGCTGGGTGTCTGTTACGCTGAATGAGGGCAAATTCCGCCAGGTAAGAAAAATGAC
>DATHGE010000385.1:0-7861 GCA_035317805.1 Flavobacterium sp.
CAATAGGTACATTATTGATTATGATGTTTTATATTTGGATCAACTGTATGATTTTATTGCTGGGCTTCGAACTCAACGCTACCATTAATAAGTTGAAGAAAAAGAGCCGGCACATCAACGACCAAACTCCTGATCCGGTGTAGTTTCAGGAGCAATTTCCGGCTGTGCGCTGCAATCTTTTTGATTTTCTTCCACTGTGTTCCAGAAAATCAAAAAGGATTTCCGCTGCCATCCGGGCTAAAAATTTGTACTATGAAGAAACTTTTGTTGTCCCTGGTTTTACTTTTTTCCACGATCATCTATTCGCAGGGCCATCCTGTCGTAGGGAAATGGAAAACCATCGATGATGAAACCGGAAAACCGGTCTCTGTAGTCGACATTTTTGAAAGCCGCGGAAAAATCTATGGCCGGGTTATCGAAGTCTACAATCCAAAAAACCGTACCCGCGTGTGTGAAAACTGCAACGGCGACGATCACAACAAACCCATCGTCGGGCTTTTGGTGATCAAAGGGCTGACCAAAGAGGATGACGAATATACCAACGGCAAAATACTCGACCCGAAATCGGGCAAATTATACAAATGCTACATTGCGCTCGAAGGTCATGATAAGCTTAAAGTGCGCGGTTATATCGGTATTTCGCTAATCGGAAGATCGCAAATCTGGGAGCGCATCAAATAATTGGAAAGCGCCCCAAACCTTTGTAACTTTACGCCATAAATTTTCTGAACGCCTGCCGCCGATGTCCCATTTCGTAGAAGTAATCCTGCCTTTATCGCTTTCAAAAACGTTTACATACAGCGTTTCTGAAGCCGAATTCGATTACATCAGAAAAGGAATGCGGATCGCCGTCCCGTTTGGGAAGAACAAAATCTACACGGCGCTGGCGATCGACTTGCACCAAAACAAACCCGAGCTGTACGAAGCAAAGGAAATCCACCAGATCCTAGATGAAAAACCATTAGTCAACGAAATCCAGATCGCGCATTGGCAATGGATCGCGTCCTATTATATGTGTGCGATCGGCGATGTGTATCGCGGCGCGGTTCCGAGTGCGTTGCTGCTTGAAAGCGAAACCGTGATTTCGCAGAAAATGGAAACGGCTGTGGACGAAAGCATCTTTTCTGATGAGGAATTCCTGATTTACCAGGCGATCCAGCAGTCGACTTCGCTAAAGATCAACGATATCATTTCGATATTGAATAAGAAAAATGTCTTTCCGGTCATACAGAAGCTCATACAAAAGAATATTTTATCGCTGCAGGAAGAAGTCAGTGAAAACTACAAACCCAAACTCGTTCGCTACGTCAGGCTGCATGCGGAATTTCAGAACAGTGAAAACTTGCAGTCGCTACTTGATATTTTGAAAAGTGCAGCCAAGCAAAAGGAACTCGTGCTCGCGTATTTCCAACTTTCCGCTTCAGAAAAAAAGCCGATTACGGTCAAACAACTGGTTGAGACTTCAGGCGCCGGTTCAGCAATTGTCAAAGCCCTTGTAGAGAAAGGGATTTTCGAGGAATATCATTTGCAGCACGACCGTATAAATTTCGATCAAAACCTTAAAGAAAACCAATTGGAATTGAGTTTGGCGCAGCAGATGGCTTTCGATGAAATCAATCACAACTTTGAGGAAAAGGACGTGGCTTTACTGCACGGCGTGACCTCAAGCGGGAAGACTGAAATTTACATCAAACTTATCGAAACCATTCTTGAAAAAGAAAGACAGGTTTTATACTTGTTGCCGGAAATTGCCCTGACGACGCAGCTTGTGTCGCGATTGACGGCACATTTTGGGAATAAGGTTGCGGTCTTCCATTCCAAATACAGCAATAACGAACGCGTGGAAGTCTGGAAGCAGGCCCTCGAAAATTCTGAAAAGGTGCAGATCGTAATAGGGGCGAGATCGGCTTTGTTTTTGCCCTTTTCGAACCTTGGTCTCATCATCGTCGACGAAGAGCATGAGCAGACTTTCAAGCAACAGGATCCGGCACCGCGATACCATGCGCGTGATGCGGCAATCGTTTTGGCAAATTCACATCAGGCGAAAGTCTTATTGGGTTCGGCGACACCAAGCATTGAAACCTATTTTAATGCGCAGTCGGGAAAATACGGCCTGGTTGAAATTTTCGAGCGTTTCGGAAATGTCATGATGCCCGATATCGAGCTGGTCGATTTAAAAGACAAATATTTCCGCAGGAAAATGACCGGGCATTTCAGCGACACTTTATTGGAACAGATGACAGAAGCGCTTTCATTGGGCGAACAGATCATCTTATTTCAAAACCGCCGCGGCTATTCACCTGTTGTGGAATGTATGACGTGCGGGCATGTTCCGCAATGCAAAAATTGCGATGTGAGTCTGACGTACCACAAAAATAAAAACCAGTTGCGCTGCCATTACTGCGGCTATTCGATGGCGAATCCGACGAATTGTCACAATTGCAGCAGCGTCGATCTGACGACGAAAGGCTTTGGGACGGAACAGATCCAGCAGGAATTGGTTTCGCTTTTTCCGAATTCGAAGATTGGAAGAATGGACCAGGATACGACGCGCGGGAAATTCGGTTTCGAAACCATCATCGATAGTTTTAAGAATCGGGAAATCGACATTTTGGTCGGGACGCAAATGTTGGCCAAAGGTTTGGATTTTGACAATGTCAGTCTGGTCGGAATCATGAACGCCGACAACATGCTGTATCATCCGGATTTTCGGGCTTTTGAGAGAAGCTTCCAGATGATGACGCAGGTTTCGGGAAGATCCGGACGTTCGGAGAAACGCGGGAAAGTCATCATCCAGACCTATAATCCAAACCACAATACGATCCAGCAAGTCACGAATAACGATTATGTCGGAATGTATAAGGAGCAATTGTATGAAAGGCAGATTTACAAATATCCGCCTTATTTCCGCCTCGTAAAAATTACGCTGAAGCACCGCGACTATGAGAAACTGAAGGAAGGTTCGATGTGGCTGTACCAGGTCATGTCGCAAAACCTGAACCTGCCTGTTTTAGGTCCGGAAGAGCCAGCAATCAGCCGTGTCAGGAACGAATACATCCGGACGATTATGGTTAAGATTCCGCAAAATCAGCCGCTAAACGGCATAAAAAAAACTATCCGGAAAATTCTGGATAGTTTTGAATTGGTTTCACAATTCCGATCGATTAAGACGACCGTGAATGTTGATTTTTATTAGGCTATTGCCAGCGCGCGCACAAGATCTTCTTTCTTGTTGCGGCTTAAAGGTATTTTTGTTATCCCGATTTCTGCGAATTTACTGTTAAACCTTTCCACTTTATCAATGTTTATAATGTAGGATTTATGCACACGGATAAATTTGTCTTTAGAGAGATCTTTCTCGAATGATTTCATTGTAGAAAGAACGAGATTGCTGTCTTCTTCGGTTACGACTTTCACGTAATCGCCAAAAGCTTCGATCCATTTAATTTTAGAGGTGAACACTTTCAGTTTCTTAAGATTGCTCTTAATAAAAATGTGTTCGCCATCTTCTTCCTGATTTTCTTTTTTGAGCAAATGGAAATCCATAGCGCGCTTCACAGACGCATTGAAACGGTCGAGAGCAATCGGTTTCTGTAGGTAGTCCGTTGCATCATAATCGAACGCTTTCATAGCGTATTCAGCCTTAGACGTGATAAAAATGATCTGGGGTTTCACTTTCAATCCGTCCAAAAAATCAAAACCGCTGATGACCGGCATTTCGATATCCAGAAATATTAGGTCAACGGTATGTACCGACATGCAATTTTTTGCTTCAATTGCATTAGAAAAATCACCAATTAAATGTAAATTTGGATGATTATTCACTAACTTTGCGATGATCATCCGTTGAATGGACGAGTCATCTACAACTACACAATTTAACTTCATAATTTTTATTTATTATAGATTTGGAAAGACAAACATATAACGTTTTTCCAAACAAACCTAATGTTTATCGGCTTTTTTTGCCATACAACGAATAAAATCACTTTTCTCTTGTTTATCCAAATTTAATTATTACTTTTGCGCACATTTTAACATTTTAAACAATATTGATTATGAATCATTATGAAACTGTTTTCATTTTAAATCCCGTTTTATCTGAGGTTCAGGTAAAGGAAACAGTAAGCAAATTCGAAGATTTTCTTACTTCCAGAGGAGCAGAGATGGTATCCAAAGAGGATTGGGGCCTGAAAAAGATGGCTTACGAAATCCAAAACAAGAAAAGTGGTTTTTACCATTTATTCGAATTTAAAGTATCTGGCGAGGTTTTGATCGCTTTTGAAACTGAATTCAGACGTGACGAAAGAATTATGCGTTTCCTGACTGTAAGTCTCGACAAGCATGCGATCTCATGGGCTGAAAGAAGAAGAACAAAATTAAAAGCAACTAAAGCGTAATCATTATGGCAACCTTACAACAATCAGCCTCAGGGAAAAAAGACGGAGATATCAGATATCTTACGCCTTTAAATATTGAAACCAACAAAACTAAAAAGTATTGTCGCTTCAAAAAGTCAGGTATCAAGTATATTGATTACAAAGATGCCGACTTCTTATTGAAATTCGTAAACGAGCAAGGTAAGATTTTACCACGTCGTTTAACCGGAACTTCATTGAAATTTCAAAGAAAAGTGTCTGTTGCCGTTAAAAGAGCAAGACATTTAGCGTTAATGCCATATGTGGCTGATTTACTAAAATAATAAAGAAGCAGAATTATGGAACTTATATTAAAGAAAGACGTACAGAATTTAGGTTTTAAAGATGATGTGGTAACTGTGAAAGCGGGTTACGGACGCAACTTCTTAATTCCACAAGGACACGCACAAATGGCAACTTCTTCTGCAAAGAAAATTTTGGCCGAAAACCTGAAACAAAAAGCGCACAAAGAGGCGAAAGTTGTGGATGACGCTAAAAAACTGGCAGAAGCTTTGAAAGCTTTGGAAATTAAAATCACTGCAAAAGCAGGTGGCGAAAAATTATTCGGATCAATCACGAATATCGACATCGCTGAAGCATTGGAAAAAGCAGGCCAGCCAATCGACAGAAAATTCATCACTTCAGGAATCGTAAAACGTACCGGTAAATACACCGCTAACGTAAGATTGCACCGCGATGTAATTGTTGAATTGCCTTATGAAATCGTAGCTGAGAAATAATCTCTTGGATATTAAATTTTGAGTCCCGATGTAAATCGGGACTTTTTTTTTAGGAGCATGTTCCGGCTTTCCGCTGCAATCTTTTTGCAATTCCGCTGCGCTTTATTGAAGATTTTCCTTCGCTGCGCTACGGATAATCCAAAAAGGATTTCCGCTTCAATCCGGGCTAGGCTCAATACTTCAAAATTCAATATTCGTTGTTCGATATTCAACATTGCTTCGCCGGCTCGCTACGCTCGAATCAAAAATTTGAACAACGAACGATGAACAACGAACAACGAATGTTGAAGTTTTAAATTAAAAAAATGATTAGCATATGAAATACGCCAGACTCACCAAAGAACAATTCGAAGAACTCCACCCGGAATTCATCAACTTCCTCGCTTCTCAATCCATCGACAAATCCGAATGGGACAAAATCAAAACCGAACAGCCACAAGTCGCCGAGCAGGAACTCGATGTTTTCTCCGACCTGATCTGGGAAGGCGTTCTCACAAGGGCCGAATACCTGGAGCATTTTTCGAAGAACCATATTTTTCTTTTCCGCTGTTCCGATAACGGCGTGCATTCTATCGTCCTGAAATCGCTTGTCCCCGAAACTGATTTCCTGACCAAGGAAGGATTGCAGTGGCTCAGTGATAATATGTTCACCGAAACCATCGAAATGAAAATAGGGAAGAAGGAATTTGTGGAAGAAAGAAATATTTTGATTTTCGGGCTGATACAACAGGCCGCTTTTTTAAGTGACGGACAATTGTACAAGCAGATAAATACAATAATCGAGTCTTAATGAAAGATTATTCATACAAAAAAAGCCCTTTTAAATTTAAAAGGGCTTTTTTTTATTATTCCAGGGAAAAACTTAGTTGTTCTTTGTTAACACCTGGTCGATTTTTTTAAGGCTGTCGTTGATAAATTGAACCTTGTTTTCGTTATTGACATTATAGGAGAGCACTCCTTTAATAAGCCAGATTTCATTAATTTCACTTATATGGAGTGATACATTATTAAAGAATGTATTCTCGCTGCTCAAGGTATAAGAGTCAGGTTTAGACGCTTTTGAGATCCTGTTGATAAAAAGTCCCCTTGCCTTGCTTACAATCACCACAAGTGCGTTTTCGACCACGGAACTAAGTTCGCACGATTCACAAATAGCGAACGAATTCTCTTCTATGACGGGGAACATGTTGTTGCTGATCACCTGAAAAGCCCTCGAATCTTCCGCACGCACAAAAGGGAAATTATATTTGGGAAGGCTTTCCAAAATCGCCAAACCGCCAATGCAATATTGGAATTGGACTTCCCGGCTGATCAATGGCGTTTCAGAACTGTAATTGCTGTAATCTTTCTTGAGATTTTTTTTCTCGAAGAAGATTTCGTTGAGATCAATTTCATAAAGTTCGCAAATTGCAATTATCGAGCTGTAATCCAAAGTATTCCGCTTTTTCCAGGTGGAAATTGTATTCGGTTTAATATTCAGGAACTCGGATAATTGAATGTCTGTAGTAATTTTCAGCGAGTTTTTTATTTTTTTTAAAATTAAACTCGCATTTTGAGAATTGTTTTCTTGCATGTTCGCAAAATGTATTGTATCTTTATCAAGAAGATAAAAATAACTGGGTTGATATTTTTTTAAAAACTCATTTTAAAATCGATTCTGGCGGAACGAAATTATAAAGCATTAATTAAAAAAAACATCCACGATAGTGGTATTTTTAATATTGGCATAACACAATTAAAAAGCCAATTTAGTTGCGACTTTCCGATTAACAGCAGTTAAGCTTTGAATAGAATTTAGGGGTTTTTCTATCTTCAACAAATCAACGAAATACGGCATCATTTATTGCAGCCAATAGTCTTCATTAATATAAAAACAAATATATATTAAATTGTTTAAATAAATGTCTTAAACAATACATAAATAATTCAAAAGCAGTTACCAAAGAAAAAAATACCACAAAAGCAGTTTGTATAGGTTTTATTATAAATAATCTCAAATCTCAATATTAACTTAATTACATGCTTATGGAATTTATTACTTCTGTTCAACGTAAAGTTGAATGGCGATATCTTGCGCTCCTGCTGATATCGCTTTTATCTCAACAAAGCATACAGGCCCAATCCGTGCCCGTTTATGCGACAACAATCTCAAGTCAGGACAATGTCGATCTTTCAGCGAATGCTGTCGATGGTAATCTGGCTTCACGCGCAAGAGTTCGTGCCAGCTCTGGACTACTACTGGGAATCGGCGCTTATTCCGGCCACCTGGAACTGCAGTTTCCGACGATGTTGCCGGCGAACACCACTTCATTTGTAAAAATCAACACCGACGATGATTTATTGCCCTCCTTATTGGGCGGTACGTTAGGTGGTTTGCTTTCTGATGTCGTAGGAACTTTACTGATAGGCAACCAGGAATTTACCGTCCAGGCCAAAAATGGCAATACGGTCGTACTTCAGGGCGAAAGTCAGGTATCGAACGACTTCGCTTCTCCAGGATTGCGGATCGTAGTCAATGCCGCTAATGATTATTTCATTGCCATTACGCCATCCCAGCCTTATAACAGGATCCGCATTAGCAATAGGGTAGGCTCGCTTATCGGCCTGAACAACACGAAAAGACTTGATGTATATGACGCCTTCTATATAGGTACGCCGGACAATTGCGGCGGCGCATCGTTCACTTCTTTCGATGGTTCGGGT
>DATHGE010000386.1:0-7208 GCA_035317805.1 Flavobacterium sp.
GCTCCACAAACCAGCTCAGGCTTTTAGAGCCGACTTCTTCTTCGCCCTCAATCATAAATTTCACGTTGCATGGCAAAGTGCCCGACTGCACCATGTATTCCAAAGCCTTCACGTGCATGTACATCTGGCCTTTGTCATCGCAGGAACCGCGAGCGAAAATGGCGCCTTCGGGATGGATTTCCGTTTTCTTGATGACCGGTTCGAACGGTGGCGACGTCCACAATTCCATCGGATCGGGCGGCTGCACATCATAATGGCCGTAAACAAGTACAGTCGGTAAGTTTTTATCGATGGTTTTTTCGCCGTAAACGATTGGGTAGCCCGGCGTATCGCAGATCTCGACAAAGTCGCAGCCCGCTTTTTCAAGGCTTACCTTTACAGCGTTTGCGGTGTCGATGACATCCTGCGAATACGCGCTGTCGGCACTCACGGAAGGGATTTTCAGCAACTCGATGAGTTCGTCAATGAAACGGTCCTTGTGTTGCTGAACGTATGATTTGATAGTATCCATTGTTGGTTTTGATTATTATATGAAACCAAAAGTACAAAAAAGAGAATAATTATTTTTCGGATAATTTCCTTTGAAAGTAAGAAGTTATGATTATATTTGCACCCACGTTTGCTACGCCAGTCGCTAGTAAACTGCTCTTGCCGCGGATATGGTGAAATTGGTAGACATGCCAGACTTAGGATCTGGTGCCGCAAGGCGTGTAGGTTCGAGTCCTATTATCCGCACAAAAAAAGCTTCCCGTTAAGGAAGCTTTTTTATTTTGATTTGACAGAAGACTTCTTTCCTTTGCGGTTATTTTTTACCCGTGATAAACCCGCGAAGCGATAATTTTTCCATCTCTTACCTCCAAAACTTCCGCAACGGGCATGTCTTCTTCACCAGAAACCGTGCGTACATATTCCATAAAAACACGGTCGCCATTCGCAGTTAAGGATTTTACTTTGTAATGCAATGTCGGCAATCTGTCGAAAGAATCTTTCCACCATTCGCGCATTGCCAGTTTTCCTGTAACCAAACCTTTTGTTTCGGGCATCCTGATTTTGAGTTTCGGACTGAAATGTTCGGCCTCGTCGTCATACAAAGCCAAAAGCTGCTCGAGGTTGTGGCTGTTAAATGCGTCGAACCAACGGAACGCTATAGATTGTAATTTTTCTGCAGTCATTGTTTTATTTTAAATGAAAAATCCCAAATGTGTTTTGGGATTTTTATCTTCTATTTGATATTCTTAAGGTTGATGATTTCCTGATCCGTCAGGAAACGCCAGTTGCCACGCGGCAGGTTCTTCTTCGTGAGTCCGGCGAACGAAACGCGGTCGATACGCAAAACGTCATATTTGAAATGCTCAAAAATCGCACGAACGACTTTAATATTCGAGGTTTTCAATTTCAGGCCGACTTCACTTTTCGGCTCGTTTTCAATATAGCTGATTTCCTCAATCGCCAATCGGTGGTTGTCGATAGTCACGCCGCCAGAGATTTTCTCGAGGTCTTCGTACTTGAGGTTCTTGTCGAGAGAAACCTGGTAGATTTTGGAAGATTTCTGGTTCGGCAATCCGAATTTCCGAATCATATCGGTATCGTTCGTGATCAATAAAAGCCCGGTGGTATTCTTGTCCATACGTCCAACAGCCGCGACTTTCGAATTGGTAGCGCCGCGAACGAGCTCCAGAACATTGCGGTATTCGTTGCCTTCATCCAAAGCCGTCGTAAAATTCTTCGGCTTGTTGAGTAAGATGTATTCTTTCTTTTCGGGAGTCAAAACCGCGCCGTCAAAATTGACCGTATCGCCCGGTTTCACCATATAGCCCATTTCGGTTACGGGAATGCCGTTCACTTTCACATTGCCCGATTGGATATAAATATCGGCGTCGCGACGCGAACATGCGCCCGAGTTCGAGATGTATTTGTTCAGGCGGATCTCGTCTGCAACTTTCGGTTTCTTCGGCGCCTGGTTCGGTTTTTTTTCCGGTTTAGCAGCCGCTGCTGCAGCTTCGGCCGCTTTGGTTGCGGGTTTTACTTTCTTCGGGCCTTGCGCGCGCTTGGCCATGGCAGGTTTCGGCTTGTTCGAATTCGGCCTCGTCCTGTTGGATCCTGAGCCGCCGCGACCACTATTGCCTTCCTTGTTGTTCATAATATTCTGTAATTTGCTGCAAAGATAGGCAATTGTAATTGATTACGACGTCATTGCGAGCGAAGCGTGGCAATCAGGAGCTATTTCCCGCTTTCCGTTGCAATCTTTTATGGCTTCACTGCGTTGCGCCACAAAAGGATTTCCACTACAATCGGGGCTAGGGTAATCCGGTTCTTTGGACGATGCGATTACAATGGATATTCGCGCCTAGCCCTGGAAGCGGCATCCTTTTGTGGAGCGCGGCATTTGAAATTAAAAGGAGGACAGCCAGTGGCTGTCAGGTATTTATTTGCGTTAGGGATAGAAGTGTAAAGCCCGCAGCGCAGCGAGGACTTGAAACGTATAGCCCGGCCGCAGGCAACGCCCAAAAGATAGAGCGGACAGCAGGAACAGCTTCAAATTAAACGCGAAGATTGCTTCGCTGTCGGTCGCAATGACGTTAAAAACGCAAAGCCGGGAGGTAATTGCGACCGTGAACCAAAACCGACGGATTGATCAATACGATGCTGAAAACGCCCGCGACGATAAGGATTTTAAGGACGTTGTGAAGTTTAAGGAATTGTGGCCTGGAATTGGCTTTCCAAAGGAAAATCGCGAAGAAAACCAACGAAACCAGGCACAGATAAAAATAAATATCCATGTAGCCGACTTCGTACACATCGGTCAGGATGTAGACAGGAAACACGGTTGTAACGCATAGGAAAATGATGGCAGTTTTGGCAATCTTTTCGCCATAAACCACGGGAATTGTCTGGTAATTGTTGGCCAGATCGCCTTTGATATTTTCGAGATCCTTGATGATTTCACGGACCAGCAATAGCACATAAAGGAAAATGGCGTGGGCGAAAATAATTCCGGTTTCGATTTCATACGTGTTGTACAATTCCTTTTTGTAGAAGTAGATCAGGATTCCGAAAAACGGAAAAACTGCGAGGAATGCGGCCGTCAGATTCCCGATGATTGCATATTTCTTAAGCTTGTGCGAATAGAACCAAATCAGGAAGATGTAGGCCGAAAAGAAAATTACGGCGCGCCACGAAATGAAAACCGCGATAAAAACCACAAGAAAGTTAAGTGAGAAATACACGTACAGTTTGGTTTTCTGGCTCACCAAACGATCGAGCATCGATTTCCTTGGACGGTTGATCAGATCCTTAGCCGAATCGTAAAAATTGTTGATGATATAACCCGAAGCGATCGATAAGCTCGACGCCAAAACCATGATAAAAAGCCGCCAATCCAAAATGACATCCAAAGCGCGCATGCCTTTTGGTGCCAGGATAAAAATGGCGGAAAGATATTGTGCGATAACGATGATGGGAATGTTGTAGCCGCGGACAACAGAAAACAAACTGACGATTTTGAGTCCGAGAAGCCTGTTCTTTCTGTTTGACATTGGGTAAGCTTAAGACTGTTTTGCTAAAACTGGTAAACGACTTCGAGTTTGTAATCCTTGAGCGAAGCTTTTGCCTTTTCCAGATCCTGAGTGAAACCGAGGATGTAGCCGCCGCCGCCGGAGCCGCATAATTTTAAGTAGTAATCGTTGGTGTCGATGCCTTTTTGCCAGATGCCGTGAAAAGCTTCAGGAATCATCGGCTTGAAGTTATTGAGGACCACTTTCGACAATTTCTTGGTATTGGAAAACAACGACTTCATATCGCCGCCGAGGAAATTCTCAACACAGGCGTCAGTATATTTGACGAACTGGTTTTTGAGCATCGTGCGGAAACCTTTGTCCTTGAGGTTTTCCATGAAAATGTTGACCATCGGTGCAGTTTCGCCAACGATTCCGGAGTCGAGTAAAAACACGGCGCCTTTGCCGTCGAAACTTTGCGTCGGGATTCCGGTCGCCTCGATATTGTCTTTGGAATTGATCAGGATTGGGATGCTCAAATAGCTGTTGAGCGGATCGAGTCCGGAGCTTTTGCCGTGGAAAAAGGATTCCATTTGAGCGAATATATTTTTAAGCGTGAGCAATTTCTCGCGCGTCAGGTTCTCAAGTACGGTGATTTTATTTTTGGCGTATTTGTCGTAAATCGCAGCCACAAGCGCTCCGCTGCTGCCCACGCCATAACCTTGCGGGATGCTCGAATCGAAATACATGCCGTTTGCGACATCTTTGTGCAGTGAATCCAAATCGAAAGTCACCAAATCCGAATGTTCGTTCTGAAGATTTTCAAGATAGAAGACAAAGCGGCTTAAGCTCGCATTGGATTTGACCGCTTCTTCAGAAGGATTTTCCGAAACCTTGAGCGCGCCGTTATAAAAATTATAGGGAATGGATAAACCTTTGGAATCCTTGATGATTCCGTATTCTCCGAAAAGGAGGATTTTTGAGTAAAATAAAGGTCCTTTCATATTTAATTGATAATTGATAATTAACAATTGATAATTAGTGTTTTTTCGACTTAATCGAAAGATTTCTCTTTAAGAACATTTCTTTTCATGATTTATTGTATGGCGTGTATAAGGTCAAAGGTAGGCAATCA
This sequence comes from Flavobacterium sp., assembly GCA_035317805.1. GTDB lineage: Bacteria > Bacteroidota > Bacteroidia > Flavobacteriales > Flavobacteriaceae > Flavobacterium. The sequence goes on from DATHGE010000386.1 coordinate 4,630, forward strand.
TTATCAATTGTTAATTATCCATTGTCAATTAACTTTTCTGCTCCGCTCCCAATTTCATCACAAATGTACTGACCATTTTGACAATAGCCAACCAATTCATCCTTAATAAATTGCAAAACGTCAACAATAACGTTTTCGGGATACAGCATATGGACGTTCGCTCCGGCATCGAGTGTAAAGCAGACCGGAATATTGGTCTCCTTGCGGAATTTCCAGATGCGGTTGATGATTTCGAGCGTATTCGGTTTCATCAGGATAAAATAGGGTATGGATGTCAGCATCATCGCGTGTAAAGTCAGTGCTTCGCTTTCGACGATCTTGATAAAATCTTCTAAATTTCCGTTTTGGAGGATTGCATTTAATTTGTCCAGATTCTCATGCGCCTGCTCAAATCGCCTTTCGGCAAACGGATGGTTGTGCATCAGGTCATGGCCAATCGTACTCGAAACCAGCTTTTCGCCTTTGTCCACGAGCAAAATCGTATCCTGGTAATTGTTGAAATTCGGATGGATTTTATTTGGAAACCCGACTCCGAACAAATTGGAGCTTCCCGCAATATTGGCGTGATTTCCCCAAACGACCACATTTCCTTTTACGCTGCGACAGGCGCTTCCCGAACCCAATCTTGCTAAAAAGGATGCTTTTTGATAGAAATAATCTTCAGGCATTTCGGGATTCAGTTCTTTTTCCAGGCTCATTAAATTCACTGCCAAAGCTGCCATTCCGGAAGCCGAGGAGGCGATTCCTGAACTGTGCGGAAACGTATTCTGTGTGTCGATCGTGAAATGATAGTCTTTTAAAAACGGCAGGTATTCGTATATGCGTTCGAAGAATTTGAGGATTTTCGGTTTGAAATCTTCCTTGGGCTTGCCTTCAAAAAGCAAGTCGAAAGAGAAATTTCCGTTCGGCTCTTTTTTGGCGAAAGCCAATGTGGTGATGGTTTTGCAATTGTTGAGCGTAAAACTCACAGACGGATTGGCCGGAATCTGGTTTTCTTTTTTCCCCCAATATTTCACCAGCGCGATGTTGCTGGGCGCGCTCCACGTGAAAGAACCTTTGTCGGCAGAATGTTGGTATTGGGATGGAATAAAACCGGCTGCTGTAATCATATCTGAAATTTTACTTTGTCAGTTTGGCCTAAAGCCTCGTGTGGCAAAGATACTTTTTTGGTTTATACGTTGATTCGGAAACGGAAAGATTTGACTAATTTTGGAAAAAAGACCATGCACAACAAATATGTAAAAATCCTGATTTTCGTGGTCACCTGCATCGGTGTCGGATTTATCGCCGGAACGGCAACGCAAAGCGGCGTCACGGAATGGTTCCCGACACTGGTCAAACCATCTTTCAATCCGCCAAACTGGGTTTTCGCGCCAGTCTGGAGTTTCCTGTATATGATTATGGGAATCGCCGCCGGACGCGTTTGGGGACGGATCAATTTCGAAAGGGAAGCGGTCAGGAAAGCATTGACTTTTTTCTTTATCCAATTGGCATTAAACGCACTTTGGCCGGTTTTGTTCTTCGGGCTGCACAATCCGTTGCTGGCACTGATCGAAATCGCATTGTTGTGGCTGATGATCTATGAAACTTACACGCAATTCAAAAAAATCGATAAGATCGCCGGACTGATTTTCATTCCGTATCTGGCCTGGGTGAGTTTTGCGGCGGTATTGAATGCAAGCCTTTGGTGGCTGAACAGGTAATTATTGGATGACCAGTTTCTGTGTCTGGCGCAGGTTGTCTTCAGTCGTCATTTCAACTATATAAATGCCTTTGGATAAATCCGAAACATTAACTGTTGATTGATGTGAGCCAAAATTTGTTTTTATCAAAACTTTTCTGCCGGTGCTGTCAAATAGGGTTACTGTCTTCAATTTTTTGGCTGGCGTCAGAAAGAGTTATTTCGAAACGGTCTTTCGCAGGATTCGGAATCATTAAAAATTGCTGTTCCGCAAAAGGCATTGTTTTTAAACCATCGGCAGTACAATTGGCGACGCCGCTGTAAAGTGTGGTGTTTTGAGCGCCGGTATGGAAAGGTTTGTTATAGATCATTTGGTTAAACGGATTTATGAATTGTAACGCCGGTTTCATTGGGAAAAAGTCCGCCCATGTTCCAGAACAATTCAAACGGATGATCATGACAAAGCGCTACTTCAAACGTAAATGTTTGCTCAGCGGCATTTGTTGGGTCGTTCAGTTGGGCCACCAATATGCCATCCTGAAAAACACTCATCGTTTCGCCATTCAAACCGTCACCAAAACCGTCTAAAAGTGTAAAGGTGTAAATACACTGTTCCGAGGGATTGCATTGCGAATAGGAAAAGGATCCCGAAAAAAGCGTGCAGAGAAAAAAGAAGAGTAAAAGTTTCTTCATGATGCTAACGTTTATATTTTCAAATATACTGAGATTAAGTCAGTTATCAAATAGACTGCGCCACAATAAACCCGCTCGTCCACGCATTCTGGAAATTGAATCCGCCCGTAATCGCATCGATATTGACGATTTCACCCGCAAAATAAAGGTTTTCATGCAACTTGCTCTGCATGGTCTTGAAATTAATTTCCTTTAGGTCGATTCC
>DATHGE010000387.1:0-15002 GCA_035317805.1 Flavobacterium sp.
TGGCAAACAGCGGCAGAATAATAAAAGCCACCGGTTTGTGTAGGAAATGCTGGAGCCTTGCCGCCGGTGCATTTTCATCTCCATTGCCAAACGGAATAGCAAATGCGAGCAATACGCCCGTAATGGTTGCATGCACGCCCGAATGCAGCATGAAATACCACATGGCCGCGCCGCCAATCAGGTACGGAATCAGATTGTGGATCTTCATGCGATTGAGCAGCAGCAACACGGCGAAAATTCCCAATGCGATAAACAGGTTGGTAAAAGCCAGCGAAGCTGTGTAAAAAATGGCGATGACGATAATGGCGCCCAAATCGTCGATCACCGCCAATGCCGTCAGGAATATTTTAAGCGATACGGGAATGCGGTTGCCCAACAATGATAATATTCCGATGGCAAATGCGATGTCGGTGGCCATTGGAATTCCGGCGCCCGATTGTGTGGCGGTACCGAAATTGAGTAGCAGAAAAATTCCAGCAGGAACCAGCATTCCGCCCAAAGCGCCAAAAATAGGGAGCGCCGCATTTTTTATAGAGGACAATTCGCCGCAGTAGATTTCGCGTTCGAGCTCGAGGCCGATCAGCAGGAAGAAAATCGTCATCAGGCCGTCGTTGATCCAATGGGTGAAATTGTGCCCGGCAATGCTGGTTTCCCAAAAGCCGATGTAATCGCTTTGCCACTGGGAATTCGCAAGGGTTAGTGAAGCGATGGTGACGATGACTAAAATCAGTCCGCCTGCTTTTTCACTTTCGAAGAATCCGCTAAAAAGCTTTGTCAATTTCATTTATTTCTGTGCGATGATGATTAAATCGGTGGTTTTCAGGCCATCGTTTGTTGGGAAATCCTGATGTCGTAAAGTTATGATTTTAAAACCGGCCACTTCCAACGCCGCTGTTAAATCGATAGTCCGATGATAATACATGTACATTTCATCGCCGGAACTCGATTTCCTGAGGCCGGATTTGTTGTCCTCATTTTCTTCCATCGTGCTGATATAGATTATACCGTTTGGATTCAGTATTTTGGAAGCACCGCGAATCAACGCTACGGCTTCGTCTTTGGAAAGATAAGGCAGGCAGAAACCGCACATAATGGCATCGTATTGCTCAATAATAGTGTGGATTTCCCTGCAATCCAAAAGGCCGAATTCGGCTTTCGGGTTATTGATTCTGGCAAGCGCAATCATGTTTGGCGACAGATCGGTGCCCATGATTTTAAGGTTGGGACGTTTTTCAAGCAGGTATTTTGTGATATTTCCCGGGCCGCAGCCAAGTTCCAGGACTGTCGCGTTTTCCTTTGCGATATATTCACAAAACAAATCGAAAGATTGGTGGTATAAACCCACGTCCATAAATTTTTCCTGGTATACTTTTGCCAGTTTGTCGAATATCGCGACTGCAATTTTGGTATTGTCCATTTAATCGGTTTTGGTTCTGATTGGGATCCAGATTTCCTCTTCCGAATCGACACTGTCCTTTTTATATTTTTCGCCCAGGATTTCGAAATGCGGCCGGTCGTCGAGGATGTAACCGGAGTTCGAAAGCCATGTCCCGAGAATGTAACGGAAGGTTCCATCGGCAGCTTTCGCATCGCCTTTGTATGGGAAAACGGCATAAAGTCCGCCTCTCAAAACAAAGGTTTCCATATCGGCAGGAGCATTTTCAAAACCCGTGACCGCTATGGTCGCCCATTTTTCAAATTCCGCATTCGGATCGAAATGTTCAAAAAAAGCGTGGCGGTAAATCTGCATCGAATACAAGTCGGAGCCAACAGTATCAGAAATGGCGTTGCGTCGTTGCATAAAGCTGCGCCACAGTTCGCCTGTCTTATTGTCCGAAAAAGACATCGCCATTCGTTTCCCGATGAGTTTTGTTTCTGAAAGTGTTTCGATACGGTATTCCATAATTATATTTGTTTTTCGGTAAATCCATTCGTTTTGACTATTCCGGCGCGGCGGTTTCAGGTGATTTCGAGATCGATTTGCCAATCGCAATGAACAAAACCGAAAAGAATACGAAAACCAGCATCAACAACGCCGAATGGAGTAAGACCTTTTGCATGCCGAGCTCGGTAACATTTACAAAAGGGTAAGGGTAGAATCCTGAAAAATGGCCCCGGATTAAAATGTAAACCAGGTAAGCTGCAGGAAACAGCAGCCAACTCCCGATTAGCGAAAAATTTAATTGCTTTTTGGATTCATATAAATACCAGAAAAAGATCACTTCGAGCGGAATTACGGAATGCAGCAGCTCATTCACCACCATCTGCAGGCCGGTTGGCGTCCAGATTGCCCGAAGCACCAATTGGTACACAAGGCAAACCACCGTGATGTAAACGGTCAGTGCGGTTAAGATTGACGGACGGCTAAAAAACCGGTGAAACGGCGCTTTTTCTGAAAGCATCGATGTGAAATAACAAGCCACGAGCGTATTGGTCAGGATGGTGAAAAAACTCACAAACCGCACGGAAGTTTCGATCAGGCCGGCTTCCCTGTTCCCGATCATCAGGATGTATTGCGCTATGAGGGCAAACCAGCTTATAGCGGCAAAAAGGAATGTTATTTTTGTTTTCATCGGAATGGATTTAGGATTGCTTACAACGCAAATTTAATAATTAAAGGCTTGTGGTCGCTGTATTTTGTCCAGTCCTGGTAAGTTCCGACTTCAACGCTTTCCAAAACTTCTGTAAAATCGGATGAGGCAAAACAATAATCCAGATGGTAAGGCTTGTTTTCATGGCGGTACAGATATAAGGTCGGATGCGATTCCTTTCCTTGTATCTGGTTGTGGAATTGGTGGTAGGCGCTGGTTATTTTTTTCGATTCCAACATACTGACCACAGCCGAATGGTTTCCTTCGCGGCGCGGCCTGTCCCAAATCGTATTGCTGTTGAAATCGCCGATCAGAACCGTCCTGTCGGACAATAACGCCTCATAATAGCGGATCGCTTTCCAGACCTGCGTTACATATTGGCCGTCCTTGTCTCCGGGATTGTTTGCCCAGACGGCAAAAAGCGTAAAATCGACTTTTCCGCCCGTGACGGCAATCGGCAATATGTTCTTAAAATCGGGGTTGTGGCAATCCATCAGGCTGAAACGGTAATCGCTATAGGAAAAAACACCCAGGCCTTTATCAGGATTGGTTCCGTGCCAAAGCAGGTCGGTTGGCAACGGCGTTCCGTCGGGAAACCTGAGTTTTTCGGGACATTCACATTCGGGGACGACAAGAATATCCGGCTGCTGCGTCAGGATAAATGGCGCTTTTTTTCGGAAAGCCATATTGCAGTTCCAGGTGATGATCTTCATGGCAAATGTATTTTCCGTAATGCCGGCAGGCTGAAGCCGGAACACAAAAGAAAAAGGAGTGTCGGAAAGTAATTTTTGGACATGCTGTTAATATTCGATAGAAGTTTCCTGCATGGACGAAGTTAAGAAAAATAATCATTCGGGTATTGAATGGGCAAATCTGATTTGGCTTTTCGTTGCATCGTTTAGAGATTTTCAGCAATAAATATTTTGCAATATTCCTTAATCATATTGCGCACGCGCCTGAATTCCGTAATAATTTCGATTTCTGTTCCGTGGAACAGGGCCGGGTCGGGGAAATTGTAGTGCAACCTTTCAGCTTTTGTTCGAAAGAACGGGCAGTTTTCCTTTGCATTGTCGCAAACCGTAATCACAAAATCGAAGTCAGTTTCGTAGTATTCATCGACATTATTTGAAGTGTGTCCTGAAATGTCAATCCCGTCTTCTTTCATTGTCGAAATTGCTTTCGGATTTACGCCATGCGTTTCAATACCGGCGCTGTAGATTTCTGCGTTATTTTGGGCAAAATGGCGAAGATAACCTTCGGCGATTTGGCTTCTGCAGCTATTTCCGGTACAGAGAACCAGTATTTTTTTAGCCATTGGATGTTTTGGTGATGTTGACTTTGGCTAGACCAACAGCCAAATGAGGTTAATGATACAGAATTTTGCATCCCAGCCGAAAGCCAGCTGCAACGCAACAATGGAAGTCGTAATGACAATCGGTCTTTTATATTTTATAAAGGATTCTTTCATGGTTAACAGCAGCCTCCGCCGGGTGAGCATTCAGTTTCAGCTGTTTGTTCGGGAACGCCGCAATTTTCTTTTGCAAGGCAGTCTGTTTTTTTGGAAAGCAGGATAAAGTTTTTGCCGTCGAAACCCAAATTATATTTCCCAATGGTATCGGATTGGTATTCGACTTCGATTTCGAAATCTTCCATTCCGAGGGCTTTTTCCGAAAGGGCGATTATTTTAAGAAGTTTCCCGGGCTTTAGGCGGTGTTCAAAATCATTCGCGTCCCAAAGCTGAAAATTGGCGGCCCTTTCATTGCGGATTTTACCGCCGCAGTCGATGAAATGTTTGGTGACAACGCCGACTTCTGTGACGTGGAAATGCTCGGGCACGAAAGTTCCGTTTTGCAATTGAAAGCTGACGGTTTCTGCGGTTTCCAAAAGGATTTTTATTTCAGATAGTTTCATGATTCATTTTTTAAGTTAACAGCAATTGTTCTTCTTAGTCTCTAATTTTGTTGCAACCACTGCAAAATAGGTCTGCAGCGTTTCTAATGTATTTTGGTCAATACAGTAGCAGATGGCATTTCCCTCGATGTTCCCTTTTATTAAACCCGCGTTTTTGAGTTCCTTGAGGTGTTGGGAGACCGTAGGCTGGGCGAGAGGCAATTCGTTTACGATGTCGCCGCAAATGCAGGAGTCGACTTCCATCAGGTATTCAATAATGGCAATCCTGGCGGGATGGCCGAGGGCCTTCGCAAGAGTGGCGATTTGGTTTTGCCGGTCGGTAAAGTGTTCGGTTTTTGTAGCGCCCATATTTTGTATTTTTATATTGCAATATTACGATAAATATTTTAAACACCAAGAATTTGAAGATAATTTAGAGATTCAATGGAATCGCTTCCACGATTTGCCGAAATCATTACTGACGGTTTTCCTTTTCAATAACTGTTTAATCGTCGATGAAAATTCAGCATTTCCATATGGATTTATGGTGATAATTTGCACTTCAACGTTTTTTGAGGTTGATTGTGGGTAAAATATGTCAAAGAGCTGAACAGTAAGTATCTTAGCTTTAGTTTTATAATGTTGGCAACAATTTTATTTGATTTAGTATGAAAAATTATGCACCCCTTTTTATAGCAATAGCAAGTGTTTTTTCCTTGAGTTGTTTTGCACAGCGCAGCGACCGTTTGCTGGACAATTCGGAAATGGGAAATACACAATTAATATCCGACAGGATGTCCGATAATGAGCTTGCGGTTGTATCCTACCATGTCGAAGAAACGATAAACATGAACTTTGGAGGCAGCGTCACTACTTATAATGTTTCAAATTTGGACATGATTAGTACGAAAGACTTAGGGCCAAACAACAGCAGGATTATAACTCCGATGTATGCAAAGGCAAGAGCAAAAACAGTAGCAACGGTGAATAACGAACCGCCGAAAACTCCCGTTATAACCATTCCTGTAATTCCGATTAAAGCTGATGCGGTGGTTTCGGAGGTAAAAATGAAGTCTGTCAATATAGATATCATAAGTACCTATGAAAGGGTTTTAGATAAAGGGTACAAAGACGTGGATATGCTTAAAAGGGTAGGGAACAGCCGTTTTTTTCACGGTGACTTGGTTATGGCCGCCAAATGGTATGCTCAATTATTTGCTTTAACTACGGATCTGGAAGCAGTATACTATTATCGGTATGCCCAGTCGTTAGTATCTATTAGCCAAAATAAAAAAGCCAATGAGATGATGGCGATATTTGAAAATAAAAATTTGTAAAATAACCAGCCAAAGGTTTCCCGGATTTCCAGATCCATTGTCACGGTATATTGTTTTGTCAGACCTTCAGCGAGCCGCGGAACCCCCTGGCGGCATAGTAAGAATCTGCACCGTTGTGATAGGTAAATACAGTGTCGTAGCGCCGGTCACAAAAGAGGGCGCCGCCAAGTTTTCGGATATCGGCGGGTGTTATTATCCAACTGGATGTTTTGGTATCGAAATTCCCAAGTTGCTGTAGCTCCCGATATTGTTCTTCCGATAAAAGTGAAATGTCCATGGCAGCAGCCATATCGATAGCGTTATTTTCCGGTTTGTGTTCTTTTCTCGACTCGAGCGCTTTACGGTCGTAACAGACACTTCTGCGGCCTTTTGGACTTTCAGCTGAACAATCATAAAAAATATATTCGCCCGTCTTTTTATCATGGCCGACTACATCCGGCTCACCACCGCTACTTTCCATTTCATTGAGCGACCACAATTTTACAGGATTAGTTTCCAGCTTTGCTTGTACTTTAGCCCAATCAAGGCCATTATGGCGACTCGTGTTTTTCTCAAAACGCGTTTTTAATGTATAGAGTAGTGCTGATTGTTGCTGTGTTGACAATTCTTTTTTCATGCTATTTCTTTATTAAAATTAACTGGAATTATTTTTCTGTCAGAAGGTCTGAAATACCAAGACAAGATAATAAAAATAGTCTGCATAAATGGCCCAATAATTCCCTTTATGCTATCATCGCCACTGGCCAAATGCGAAACCAGGGCTCCCGTCATAAGAAAAAAGAAACCTGCATAGGCCCATTCTTTAACAAGTTTAAATCGTGGAACTAAAATAGCGATTACGCCAAGTATTTTCCAGAAACCAATGATATACAAGAAATATAGCGGGTAGCCTAAAGGAACAATCAGATCAACCATGTCTTTTGCATGAAATATTTGCGCCAGGCCACTTCCCAGCATTCCAAAAGACAATAACGCTGTTGCGATCCAATAGATAATTAATTTTCTCTTTTCCATAATGTATTATTTTAATTTGTTTGCGATGTCCTGTAATCGGTTATGTGCCATATTCATGCCTTGGGCAAAGGGTAGCTGCAGCATTTGGTCTCTGAATGCGACTGATCTGTATACGATATGTATATTGAGTTTACTGGTGTCGTCAGTGCGTTTTTCAAATTCCAGGAACTCAAGCTGGACGTCAAAAGGCCCATTCTCCATTTCAAATGTCCGTGTGATCTTCCGGTTGAGGCTAAATTCATGGATCACCCCATTGAACCTGTGTTTGTTTCCCTTAGGATCGGTTGTTTCAAATTGGTAACCGCCGTGTTTTTTACTTTCGAGTTTCAGCACTTTCGTTCCCATCCATTGGGCAACGATGTCGGGCATTTCATACGCTTTGAAAAGCAATTCCAAAGGCAAATCAAATTCCCTTGTAATCACCAATTCCTGTTTGCCGTTTTCGGCATTTATTTTTGTTTTATGTTCCATATCAGGTTACTTTTTCGATTTGTATTCTTTCATTATGGTTTCCAGTTTATTAAACCTGTCATCCCACATGTTGCGGAATGGTTCAATAAAATCGGCTAATTCTTTTATCTTTTGTGGATTTAAGAGGTAGTAAATCTCCCTGCCGTTTTGCTCTTGTTTCAGTAATTCACATTCGGTAAGTATTTGAATATGTTTTGAAATCGTTTGTCTTGACGAACCAAAATTTTCAGCTATGGCACCAGGAGTCATTGCCTGCAAGGCTACTAAACTCAATATTGCCCTACGTGTCGGGTCGGCTATAGCCTGAAATACATCTCTACGAATTTCCATTTATGCAGTTATTTGACTGCAAATATAATGCAGTTATTTGACTGCGCAAATTTTTTTAGGTTTTTTTTGCAAATTGTTGAGGATATTGTCGGGAAGCTTTGATGGCGGACTGTAATGACCGGGGCTGGACGTCGACCGACTAAGATAGAAGTTTTGTGGAAGAAAAAAGGCATCAAAATAGAAAAGAAGCCTGAAATTCTATTCCAGGCTTCTGCATATTAATTTTATTATACTTAATTATTTTAGGTTTTTCTCTAATTTGTCAAAACATGAGTTCCACCCTTTAATACAATCATCTGCCATTTCAACAGGCAAATCGGCATGTTGCAGTTTCATATTTGTCTTACCATCGATTTCTTCAAATTCAACGGTCACTATAAGCTGCAAGTCCCATTCTCCGGGCATTTTATAGTAAGATGCCGGAACTATGTTTCCTTCAGGGTCAGCAAAGCTGTCTGAATAAACAATCTTTTTAAATGGTATGATTTCCTTATAGGTACCTGTTGACCAGGTTTCTTTTCCATCTGGACTTTTCATGGAATTTAGATATTTACCGCCTATTGTAAAATCAACAGTACTGCTGGGAGTAGTATACCCTTCAGGACTGAACCATTTCTTAAGACTTTCGGGTTCGGTCCATGCTTTCCATACGGTAGTAAGCGGAAGGTTGAAAGTCCTGTTAATTGAAATTGTTTTTTTCTTTTCGTTAATTAAATTTTCCATCATTTTTATGTTTTTAATTATGATTATCGGAACAGTAAAAATGTAGATTTTAAAATTAAAAATGTAATATGACTTTAAAAATAAGTTACAGGATTTAACTGAAAGTTCAATTTAGTGGCCGTTCTTTTCAACCGGTTCCCACAGTTCAATCTTGTTGCCTTCTGCGTCCATGATATGTACAAATTTTCCATAGTCGTAAGTCGCAATGCTGTCAAGTACGGTTACTCCGTTTTCCTTGAGTTTGTTTACAAGCCCTTCCATATTCTGAACCCGGTAATTGATCATGAAATCTTTTTTGGATGGGGAAAAATACGCATCCCCTTTTTTGAAAGGGCTCCATTGAAGGGGGATGATCTCTTCAGTCTTGTTAACGTCTCTGTATTCAAAACTCACTGTGCCCCATGCATTGATGTCAAATCCTAAATTTTTGGCATACCATTCTTTCGTTTCCTTCGGGTTGTCTGAAAAAAAGAAAATGCCGCCAATTCCGGTCACCTTTGGTGTATTATTAGGTGAAGTTGCGTGATCTGTTTGATTTTTTTGGTCTTCCATAGTGTTTGTTTTTTTAGTTGTCGAAGCACAGCTTGCAACAAGTGTTACAAGCAAAATTAGGGTAAATAATCTTTTCATTTTATTTTCTATTCGTATTGTTTGCACCGTCGGCAGGTATTTTTTTCTTAGTTTCATTTTTTTTCGTTTACATATTCTAAAATGTCCCCCGGCTGGCAATTCAACACTTCGCATATTACTTCTAATGTACTAAACCGGATGGCTTTTGCTTTTCCTGTTTTTAGGATAGAAAGGATAAAAGAAAAAAAACATTATCAAAGCCCAAAAATCAGATTGGTACCTTAAATTTACATCCCCGGCCAATATAAGAAATTGAATTTATGGTCATTCGGATCGCTTACGTCCCTGGGCCAAGCGTCGGTTTGCGGTGATTGAGACAGCGTTATTTCTGCTATGACAGAAGTTTTGGAATACCTATAAGACATTGGGCAACCAGCAAATCACATCTTGTCTCTGTTAACTGAAGATGCGAAACACAATCTTGTTTTAGCAACTGTTTGATACACTCTGATACACTCTCCATACACTATCCATACTGTATCTATACACTATCTATACAGTATCCCTACACTATCTATACACCAGACTTTGGTTTGATACCCATCTAAATACCTTTAAAGATCAATTAGTATTGGGGTAAGACAGCGAACGAAATCGCTTTTAATTTTGAGGCGGACAAAGAACGTATTCAAAGTTACTTAAGACCTTGAGAAGCAGGTTATTCAAAGATAATTTTTTTTACAATATGCAAACACTTTTTTGGGCAATAATTTCAAGGGTAAGGTTGGAGATTTTCCAATTATGAAAATTTTCCTTGTTGCATTGGCATTTTAGCTAACGTCCCGGGACTATGTTGGTTTGCAAAAATTGGGTGGAGTTTTTCGGCTAAGATAGCAGTTTTTCAGGATGCCATGATGTTTGGTATAAGGTTATATATTAATTCTTTCAAGATATCAAATAAGTAAAATAAAAAAGCTGTTTTGGGGAAACCAAAACAGCTTTAAAAAATTCTTTTATTTATTTTACGATTACCTGATGGCTTTCTATCTGGTTGTTTATATTTATCTTCAGGAGGTAAACGCCTCTTGGCAGGCCGGTAACATTGACTGAGGCGATATTATTTTCAAGAGTGACACTTCTTTTCATTTCTCCCATCATATTGTATAATTGGGCAATGATTCTTGCACTTGGCGCTGGTTTGAAATTTTGGTCGCGTAAATCAATATTTACTATGTCGTTTGATGGATTTGGATAGATCTTAAACATCGCTTCATCGTCTGATATTGCTTCTTTGGCGCCAATGGAACTGCAAAGATTTACATGGGTTGGCTCTTCACTTTCTCTATAAAATGTACCACAGCTATTTGTAGCTACTGCAATGAAAGAGATATCACCACTAAAACCAAGACCATATTTGAGGGTTACACTGTATGGAGCACCATAATAGGGGATACCGTAAGTAACTGCTAAAGGCTGTGGGTAAATACCGCTCAACTGTATTGTTGTGTCAGGAGGTAAGTTTACATTGAAAATTACATAATGCCATTTACTGTCGCAAAATTCAGCACTGTCACGGACAAGATTAAATGCCGGTGCACCTACCCAAATTGTTTTTGTTGAAGTTTTTGATCCACACATGGAATTGTATACTGTCACTGATAATGTGATATATCCACTATCGGTACCTGTATGTGTGAGTGTTATACCTGGTGTTCCGTTTCCTGAAATTGTCGCCAATCCATTTCCTTGTGTAATTGACCAATTATAGGTTACCCCTGATATTGGCGGAATGCTGTAATTTGCAAATGTACACAAGGTAGCCAGACCTGAAATATTTGGAGTTGTGCATATATAAGTGCAATCAAATACTTGATTATTGTTTACGTCGCTGTCTAATTCGGTAGCTAACCAATCGCCGTTTCGGGTATTGAAAGAAATATGAGGTTCATTAATATTTGCACCGTTTGGAAATGAAGTGGTGAAGTTAACAAAAGGAATCGCTTTTGTACCTGTTGGCGGGGTTGCCTTATTATACCTTGTTAAATAATCGGTGTTGTTCAAAATAGTTGCTCCACTGCCAACATCTAAAGAACTTGGAACAGGAATAAAATCAAATGAGGGAGCCAAATAACTATTCACTCCGGTGTTTATAAAATCCTGATACATTGGCGTTATGCTAAAATTAAACGGCAACTGATATTTTCCGCCAGGATAGTAATCATATGATAAAGTAACAGGATTATTATAGGTTCTGTCAGTCAAACTGGTTGTGATTTGTGGGTTCCACCCAAATAAGCTGAATATTTTTTTCGTATATGTAATATTTCCATGATATACCTGATTTGATGTCCCTGCAGTGGGTAGCGCATTAGCATAAAAACTCATCGCAAAGCTACTGCTTCCCGGAAGCATACCTAAAAGCAGACCGGGTTCGTTAAATTCGTATGCAAGAGGGGCAGAAGTAATGCCGGTCAAAGGTTCAATCAACACTGTTAATAAGGTCGTGAGTGCAGTAGTACTTACATTTCCATTAAGATTGAATAAAAGCGCACTAGGGTTAAAATCCTGCGGATTAGCACAATGATTTCCATTACTGATGGCAATATTACGGGTTTGTACAGGATAGCCCATGCTGCGAAGTTCTAATTGAAAGGAATTGAATACAGCATTATTTAAACCAAAACCACTATCTATGTAATTAGATAACAATTGTTTTGTGCCTTGAGCCTCCATAAGATTCTGGATTTCACTAATACTGATATTAGCGCCATCGACAGGGCTTAAATTATAGTCTCCGATAGGCGTGCTAACAAACTGGTCTGCTAAATGCCTTGCAAAATATTGAATTCCTATTGGTATGTTTGCACCTTGTTGTGGAGCATCGTGTGAAATATATAGATTGGCTTGATGTGCCTGACCCAATATCTCCATGTCACGAAGTGCATACCGTGCTATTAATCCACCCATACTTTGACCAACAACAACATTTGGCGTGGCGCTTCCTGCCTGCGCCTTTTTGGTATTAACCCACTTGATGATGTCTTCTACCAGGTAAGCATTGCGTTTTAGATCATCGCGACCTTGATTAAAATTTATATAGATAATATCGTATTGACTGATTTGAAAATATAAATTATAAGAACTGTAAGAAGATTCAAAAAAATTACGATAACTAATTTCGCCAAAGGAATTTTCAATTCCCAGAAGTCCGCTATCAAAGCCTTCGACCACAATTAATGGCTTGCGTATAATACAATCATTCTGTGCATATTTTATTTGAAGTGTCGCAGTATTTGCAACTCCTAAATATTGACGAGTTCCCGACAAAGGAATAGTTGCAACATTGGCACAACTTGGATCTGGAGGAATTATAATTGTTTGACCAGGTTGTAGTTTTTCACCACCTACGTTAAATTGATTTAAACTATTTGGGTCCGTAGGTGGAGGAGCTAAAACAGGAACATCAATTTTTAATTTACTGTGGCTGTAAAGTATTTGTGCATTGGTTAATGTTAGTTTATATTTCCATTCATAAATACCTGACGCAGGATAGTTTATTGTTCGTAATTGTCCTAAGCTCATTGATTGGTAACCTGCACCATTGCCAAAATCAACATCAATACTTTGTATTGATGTTGATTGATTAGTATACCAAAGAGATGCAGGTAATGTTACTTGTAACGATAAACTTTTATAAATTAGTATGGGTGCCGCAATTGCAAATACTTGCTGATCAATATACGGATTTTGCCATACGCCACCCACATATTTATCCGTTACGACATCATTATTGTTTACCAGATAATTTGGATAAGCATCCGGTCTGAACTTGCTGTATTTGTAATATAGTCCGCTTAAGACAATTTTGTTGGGCTGTCTTAAGTTATCCCAATTCGTTTTGAATGTGACCGGGCTCACTAACCCTGTTACGTTTGATTGAACTCTTGCCATTAAGAGCGTGTTGTAAATGCTGTTATACTTCCCTCTTGTTGTAAAGTTGGTTGTTGTAAATCCACCACTGTAATCAGTAAGGTCTGCAAATTCCATCGCCTGGTTTATTAGGAGACTATATGGAACTTTTGTTTTGTCAAGTCCTGCGAGTTTGGCGTTGATTAGCGTTTTATAGGTCGTGTTGATTGTTTGTGCCTGACTTAAAGAAGTGAAAATTAAGCATAGGAAAAACAGGCCCTTTTTGAGAAAGCGAATTTGATTCATAGTGTATATTGGTTTTAATTGTTACTGGGTAAACTGCATATCAAAACGACCTTCGCGTATTTGATGAACCACATTTTGATTGTCTTTGACATCAAACCAAAATGTGCCTGAAACTATGTTATGTGTGAAATCTAATTTGGAGATATTCGTCTCGCCGGTATTTGTTGTTGATGTAGAATTAATTTGATAAATACCAGTATTGTCATCCAGATTTGACAGAGCTCCAAATGCATTGCCGGCAATTCTTTCGTAAAGATTTAGTGTTTGTCCTTGTGAAATTGGTAGTTTTTCTGTCCCAATCGTTACTCCAGTCAATACATTGTTCTTTTTATTATTTGCTGTTACATAAAAATAATATTCCCCATCAACTAATTGGTAAAAACAATTATAAGAATTATTCTGAATGCCAGGTATAAAGACTTCTCCATCAATCAGGCATCCAAAAGTATTTGCTCCTGTTTGAGTTTCAGGAGGTAGTTGGGAGATTGACGGAATGGCAATAGGATTATCATCATCTGAATCATTACATGAAATAAATACAGTAATGATTATAAGGAGAGATAAAAATCTTTTCATTATTTAACTTTTTATAAAAATACAAATTGCGACTATATGTTTTACAATTTGTGTATTTCTTTTGTGTTAAATGTTCTTGATCGGATGTTTTCTATAAGCTTGCCTGTAACGTCTCGCGGCTGGACAGAGTTCTTTCTGTTATGACAGAACGATTTTACGGAGAAAAAACGTCAAGGCTAATTAACATCGCAACAAATCACATTTGGCCCTTTTAGTGGCAATTTTTATTTTTGCCTTCTTATTTGGAGGAGCGTTGGAGGTGTTGTTTTCGGATGAAATAATATTCCTGTTTAACAGAAAAAAGGCCCTCCCAAAATCTATTTTTCGTGAAAAAAAGCGCGGCATTGCAGAAATGCGCCTTATATTCGTAACATCTTAATTTTCGCGGTTGAAAACATCTACCTGTTTCGTATTGACATCTTTGTTACTGGTGTTCAGTTTGCAGCCGCTTCGATCCCAAAAGTTGAGCAAGACCGACAGCCTGCGACAGGTTTTGTCCCGATACGAGGCAGCCAATAAAAACCGGACGCCCGACTTGCGTGATTCCGTAAAAGTCAGGACGCTTCAGAAATTGATTTTGCATTATGTCGATTCAGAGCCGAAAACGGCTTTGGTCTACAGTCTTCAATTGCTTGCTCTTTCCCAAAAAATTAAGTTTCAGGACGGCATAGCTGACGGGCATTTGTTTATCGGCCGTATTGGCATCAGGGGGCGCAACCCAGGTCTCGCCATCACAGTGTGGCATTACATTGCCTAATATCAATACACTAATTGTGACCACAAGCCTGGCGGGAGTTACAGGATATCGGTTTAAAGTGACCAATATTACCGCAGGAGCGCAGGGACCAAACGTGGTACAAACAATTGACCGGAACATACATTGGTTCAGTTTGCCGATGCTTGCACAATACAATTACGGTACTACTTACAGGATTGAAATTGCAGTGAAGACCACTGGCGCGTATTCGGGTTTTGGTGCGCCATGTGAAGTTTCATCACCGCCGGCGCCATCACTGATTAATTACGGAGGAATCACCGCCACATCATCGACGCTGGTCGCTTCAACAAGCTTGCAGGGTGTTATGCAATACAGGTTCCAGATAACAAGAATGCTGGATAATGCAACAACAACGATTGATAGGAACAACAACTATTTCACGTTCAAAATGGTGTCGGGTTATACGCCTGCAGCACAGTATGCGATACGGATTTCGGTTATGACAGCAGGAAGCTGGTCGCCATTTGGAGATGCCTGTGAAATCACCTCACCGGGTTCGGCTGCGCG
>DATHGE010000388.1:0-4819 GCA_035317805.1 Flavobacterium sp.
TTTACACAAATCATTGATCTATGCCACCGATATCAACAATGTGGTCCTGAATGTGGCCCGGAAAGGCGTGTTCCCTTTGCGGATGATGAAGCAATATTCTGAAAACTACATGGTTTCTGGCGGCAATAAAGATTTTTCGGAGTATTATACGGCCAATTACGGACTGGCGAAATTTGGGGAAGATTTGTCGGAGAAGATGGTTTTCTCGCAACACAACCTCGTTTCTGACGGGTCGTTCAACGAATTCGACCTGATCCTGTGCCGCAATGTGCTTATCTATTTCGATAAGGATCTGCAGGAAAGGGCGCTCGGGCTTTTTGATTCCAGCCTTGCCAGATTGGGTTATCTCGCTTTAGGTACGAAAGAATCGATCAAATATTCTTCCATACAAAATAAATTCAGGCAGTTCGAAAAAGAAAAGATATGGAAAAAGATCAAATGATTTCCAGCACCAAAGTCGTCATTATCGGCGGCTCCGCGGGAAGCCTCGACGTGCTGCTGCAGCTGTTGCCGAAACTGCACCGCATCCACTCGTTTGCGATTGTTATCGTCGTGCACCGGAAGAGCGCAGAAGACACCAATCTCGAAGACCTGATTGCACTCAAAACCACCATTCCCGTTAAGGACGTTGAAGATAAAATTATGCTCAGCCCCGGATTTATCTATATCGCCCCTTCCGATTATCATTTGCTGTTTGAAAAGAACAACCTGCTTGCACTCGATACTTCAGAGAAAATCAACCACAGCAGGCCAAGCATTGACGTTTCTTTCGAATCGGCGGCCGATGCTTTCGGAAGCGATCTCGTTGGTATCCTGCTTTCTGGCGCCAATGCCGATGGGACGGAAGGGCTCATTGCCATCAAAAAAGCACATGGAATCACAGTCGTTCAGCAGCCGCAAACCGCCGAAATGGCATTCATGCCCGAAAACGCGGTACGTTATGCCAATCCGGATTATGTTTTGGATGTTGCCGGAATTTTGGAATTTATGGTATCGATTGACAAATAGTTCCGTCGGTTTATTTCTCCTCAACCTTTTTCTCGATTTCCTTGATCTCGGTCATTTCTTTTTTGATCGCCTGGCGCAACAATGCAAAAAGGCTCATGTAGATATTCGCCACAAAAACCAAGGCAAAACCACCCGTCAGATAGCCGCGCCAATCGGCATACAGCAAATGGTAATCAGTCAGGAAAAGGAAAAAAAGCGTCACATAATGGCTGAAGCAATACTCGCAGGTAAAAAGATAAAAGAATTTCCGTTCAAGCAATCCTTTCCCCGTTTTAGAACGATTCACGCAATATTCCCGGGGTTCGCGGAACACTTCTTCGTGCGTGATCGTCCAGGCGATGCAGGCAATCGGAACCGCAAGTGTAAAAAGCCAGATGATCTGCAGACTGATATCCATAATATCCTATTTGGTTAGAAATAAACGACTCCTGCTAATTTAATGAAATCCGGCCGAATTACCTAGATCAATTTTTCTTCGGTTTATCCGACATATAAAAAACCAGTTTCCCGCCTTTGATGATGTCGCTGTGGCGTAACGTATAATCGTCGATCGCTTTTCCATTGAGCAAAACTTTCTTCACATATATGTTCTTATCGCTTTGGCCGACGGCTTCAATTGTAAAAGTCTTTCCGTGTTCAAGCTGGATCGTCGCCGATTGCACTGCCGGGCTTCCAAGCGAATAATTTTCCGAACCCGGAGCCACAGGATAAAATCCCAATGCAGAGAAAATATACCAGGCGCTCATCTGACCGCAGTCGTCGTTGCCGCCCAAACCGTCGGGCGCATTCTTATATTGCATTTTGAGTATTTTGCGTACCTGTGATTGTGTTTTCCAGGGCTGGTCGGTCCAGTTGTAAAGATAGGCCACATGATGCGCGGGTTCGTTGCCGTGGACATAGCCGCCGATGATGCCTTCGCGCGTAATGTCTTCCGTCTCGGCGAAAAAAGCATCGGGAAGGTGCATTGAGAAAAGCGTATCGAGGCGTTTGGCAAATTGACGCTTCCCGCCCATTTTCTGTGCCAGCGCCGCCGGATCCTGCGGAACGAAAAAACTGTAATTCCACGAGTTGCCTTCGATGAATCCCTGATCGTGCGTACTCATTACATCGGCGTTCGGGACAAAACTGCCGTCTGCCTTTCGTGCCGCCATAAATCCGGTGATTTTATCGAAATTATTTTGCCAGTTTTGCGAGCGTTTGAGGAATTCGTTATAAATCTCCGTCTTTCCCAATCGCTTTGCAATCTGCGCGATACACCAGTCATCATAAGCATATTCCAATGTATTGGAAACCGAAATGCCGCTTTTCTCCGCGGGGATAAACCCTTTATCGATATAATCGCCGATGCCTTCATAATTGCGGTGGTTGGCCGTAACGATACAGGCCTGCAGCGCGGCTTCAAGATCGTAAGCGAGATTGCCCTTTACAATCGCATCGGCAATCACCGACACCGCATGGTAGCCGCTCATGCACCAGTTGTCGTTGCCATAATGCGACCAGATCGGAAGCATATGCAACGCGCTCTGGTCGTAATGTGCGAGCATCGACCGTACCATATCGCTGTTGCGTTTGGGCTGTACGATATTGAAAAGCGGATGCAATGCCCGATAGGTGTCCCAAAGTGAAAAAGTGGTGTAATTGGGACTATTGTCTTCTGTTTGGTGAATGTCCTGATCGATGCCTTTGTACGATCCGTCGACATCCATATACAATGACGGACTCAGGAAAGTGTGGTACATCGAAGTGTAAAAATTGACCTTGTCATCTTCGGAGGTAACGATATTGATTTTGTTCAGTTCCTTATTCCATGATTCCTGCGCCTGTTGTTTGACCGTTTCAAAATCCCAACCCGGAATTTCCGCAGCCATATTTTCGAGCGCATTTTCCTGGCTTACCGGTGAAATCGCAAACTTGATTTTGACCTTTTCCTGTTCTTGCGTATCGAAATCAAAATACATCCTGATTTGCTTTCCGGCGATTTCGGGGAAGTTTTTATTTTGGTCGAATTTGCCCCAGAAACCGCGATATGGCTGTTTGGTGTCGTAATTTTTCTGCCCGTAGGATTTGAACGGTTTGGAAAAAGACATCGCGAAATAAACGGTCCGTGTGCGCGCCCAGCCATTGGTTTGCCGATAGCCTGTGACAAGCGAATCGTTGACGACGCGAACATATGTCCAGACATTTTTCTCCGCATAATTGTAAATGCCCGACATCAGATCGAAAATAATATGCGACTGATCCGATTTTGGAAACGTGTATTGGTGCATGCCGACCCTTTCTGTCGCCGTCATTTCGGCAAGGATGTGGTCGTCATCGAGCATCACTTTGTAATATCCGGCTTCTGCCGTTTCGTTATTGTGTGAAAATGCCGAACGGTAACCGCTTTTAGGATTGACTGCAGTACCGGGATTGAGCTGTAATTTTCCCTGCGTCGGCATAATGAGGAAATCGCCTAAATCAGAATGCCCTGTCCCGCTGAAATGCGTATGGCTGAAACCGACAATCGTATGGTCGTCGTATTGGTAGCCTGCACAATATCTGTAGACGTCGCCGTTGTATTTTCCATTCATTTCATACGGAATCGTATCGGTATCCGGACTCAGCTGAACCGCCCCGAAAGGAACTGCGGCTCCGGGGAAAGTATGCCCCATTTTTTGCGTACCTATAATCGGTTTTACATATTTGACGAGGTTTTGCTGCGCATTCGCAAGCAATGAAAACAGCAGCAAAATATACGGCAGGAAGTTTTTCATCAGAAGTGATTTTTGGAAGGCCTAAGATAGGATTTATTGTTTGGAATCGGAAAAGTGTTTGCCGATTATACTTCCAATTTGACTTGATTATGCGAACGCAAAAGCATATAACCCAACGCCACGACTGTTATTATTGCTGAAGCATACATGATAATCGGGACTTTTGCAATCACATCCTGATAATACCATCCGGCAAATAAGGCACCTAGCCCGATTCCGGCTTCAAGGGCAATATACATGGTCGCCATGGCTTTTCCGCGATGGTCCGGCAGACTCATATCTACGGTCCAGGCGTTCAATGCGGGCGATAAGATTCCGACCGCCACGCCGTAAATCGCTGCGCCAAACAGCAATCCGCCGGATGTATCGCCATAGCCGACGATAACCAAAGAAACTACCAATAAAATAAGCCCGATAATGATCACACGCATCCGGCCATATTTATCAGAAGCCTTTCCGGCAAGGAAACGGATCAGCAAAGACGAAACCGTAAAAACCATAAAGAATAATCCTTTGTTTGCGATTCCGACATGCTGGCTCCAATCAGGAATCAGTGTCAGGATCGCACCGTAAGCTACATAGGAAAGGAAGGTAACGATAGCCGCCGGAAGCACTTCCACCGCAATAATATCTTTCCGTGAAATCTTAAGCGACGCCCAGCTAAAACGCTGTTTGACCGGAATCGTCTCTTTCATATTCATCAATATGACAATCGACAGCAGCGCAAACAATGACGACGTATAGAACAAGGCGTTGAGCGAATAATGCAGCGTAATCGTGCTTCCGATGGCAGGCCCAATCGCCATTCCGGTGCTGAAGCACAATCCGTGGAAGCCAAGTGCTTCGCCCCAGCGTGCCTGCGGGACAATATCTGCCACATAAGCTGCCGTGGCCGTGGGCTTGAATCCTGTAGAAAAACCATGCAGCAGCCTCAGGAAGAGAAAACCGGCGACCGTTCCCAATATCGGATACAGGAATCCGCAGACGAAACAGACAATCGAACCCGCCGCCATCACCGGCACGCGGCCTAAAGTATCGGTGAGCCTTCCGCTAAAAGG
>DATHGE010000389.1:0-6844 GCA_035317805.1 Flavobacterium sp.
CTGGTGTTCAGCCAGGTCATTTTGAGCCTGCAATTGGGCTTTGCGATTATTCCGCTGATCCATTTCGTCAGCGACAAATCGAAGATGAAAGGCTTCCATATCGGAACCAAAACGCGAATTTTCGCCTGGGTTATTGCGACGATTATCGTTTCACTGAATGTGAAGCTGGTTTTCCAGGAAATCTCAAACTGGCTCACCGAATCGGAAAACCCGATTGTGCTTTGGCTGACGGTCGTTCCGCTGGCTTTGGGTTTCTTACTGCTGTTGCTGTACATCGTTTTCAACCCGTTTTTTTCCAAAACGAAACACAACATCGACAACCACTCGCCGCACAGCCTCGATTTGAAATTCGGGATTTCGGGAACCTACGACAAAAAACGCATCGCTGTTTCGGTCGATTTTACACATGCAGACGGATCTGCGCTCAACAACGCCTTTGCGCTTGGCGGAATGGATGCACAATATACATTGATCCACGTGGTGGAAACCGTCGGCGCCATGATGTATGGTGACCGGACCAGGGACCACGAAACCACCATCGACGAAAAACTGCTGCAGGAATACCAGGAAATGCTGACCGGAAAAGGCTATAAGATTGAGACAAAGCTCGGTTTCGGCGAACCCAAGAAAGTAATCCCGAAAATCGTCAACGAAGGCAATTTTGATATATTGGTCATGGGCACGCACGGCCACACCGGTTTCAAGGACCTGATTTTCGGAACGACGGTCGACAAAGTAAGACACGGCATTAAAACCCCGTTGTTTATCGTCAAGGATTAAGACCGCGTCATTGTGAACTGTCATTGCGAGCGCAGCGAAGCAATCTGTTTCCTTTGAAGCTATTCCTGCTGTGCGCTATATCTTTTGCCCTGCGGGACAAAAGGATGCCGCTCCCATCAGGGCTAAATCGTACATCTAACATCATCAATCGTAAATAAAATGACCTTCTCAGAAGAAAATTACCTCAAGACAATCTACCACCTGACGACGCTTCTCGATTCGGAAGTCAGCACCAATGCCATCGCCGAAAAGATCGAGACCAAAGCCTCTTCCGTAACCGACATGCTCAAGAAGCTCGCAGACAAAGGCCTGATCAACTACAAAAAATACCAGGGCGTTTCGCTTACCGATAACGGGAAACTCGCCGCCAAGATGATTGTACGCAAACACCGGTTATGGGAAGTTTTCCTCGTTGAAAAACTGGATTTCTCCTGGGATGAAGTCCACGATATCGCCGAACAATTGGAACACATCCAATCCGACAAGCTCATCAACAGGCTCGATGATTTCCTTGGCAATCCAACCGAAGATCCGCACGGCGACCCGATTCCGGATGTCAATGGCAGAATCATCAAGATTGAAAAGCAATTGCTTTCGGAACTGACGGAAACCCAGGCCGGCATATGCGTCGGTGTGAAAGACACGTCTTCAGAATTCCTCAAATACCTTGACAAGAAAGGGATCGCGTTGGGTTCGAAAATCAATGTGATCGCGATCGAGACTTTCGACCAGTCGGTACGCATTAAAGTGGATGGGAACGAACTGATGGTTTCGCATAAGATTGCGGGAAACCTTTTCGTGAAATTGGTTTAAAAAATTACCGCAAAGTGGCGCTAAGATTGTGCGCTAAGTTTGCAAAGGATTATGAACTTAAAGAGTCTTAATTCCTTAAGGTTAATTACAGCCGCAATCGTTACCGCAATCTTTCCCCGATTTTTTTTTCTTTTTGAAGAAAAATTTCCGCGACAGGAAAAAAACGGCAATTCCCAATAAAACAAAAGCTATAATTTCCTGGACCATAATAATTTATTTTAAAAGCTGATAGGCGACCAACGCGACGACATAAGCAAAGGCACTCATGAAAATCAATTGTGCCAATGGCCATTTCCACGAGTTCGTTTCCTTTTTGGTCACGGCAAGTGTACTGGCGCATTGCATCGCAAAAGCATAAAACAGCAAAAGCGAGATTCCCGAGGCGAAATTGAAAATCTTCTGCCCGGTTTCGGGATTAATTTCGGCGGCCATCTTGTTCTTTATCGGTTCCTCGTTTTCGGTATCGCCAACGCTGTAAATCGTCGCCAGTGTCCCGACGAAAACTTCCCTCGCAGCGAAAGAGCTGATGATGGCGATGCCGATTTTCCAGTCGTAACCCAATGGTTTTATCGCCGGTTCGATCGTTTTCCCCATAATCCCAATATAGGAATTTTCAAGTTTGTGCGAAGCGACCGCGGTTTCGATTTGTGCTTCGGTAAGCGTACTGTTTTTGGTTTTCTCGGCGACAATCGCCTCGGCGTCGTTGAAATTTTTCCCCGGGCCGTACGAAGCGAGAAACCATAAGATGATTGAAATCGCCAGAATAATTTTTCCGGCGCCAAATACAAAAGCCTTGGTTTTTTCAATCACATTGATGGCGACATTCTTGAACAGCGGCAATTTGTAGTTCGGCATCTCGACCACAAAGAAAGTCTTGCCTTTGATTTTCATGACTTTATTGAGAAGATAGGCCGAAAATATCGCCATTCCGAAACCCAATAAATACAACAGCATTAATGTCAGCCCCTGTAAATTCAATATTCCCAGAACCCGTTTGTTCGGAATAATCAATGCGATGATAATGGCGTAAACGGGCAATCTGGCAGAGCAGGTCGTAAACGGCGTCACCAGGATCGTAATCAGGCGCTCTTTCCAATTCTCAATATTCCGCGTCGCCATAATCGCCGGAATGGCGCAGGCGGTTCCCGAAATCAAAGGCACGACGCTTTTTCCGCTAAGGCCGAATTTGCGCATGATCTTGTCCATCAGGAAAACCACGCGGCTCATATAACCGCTTTCCTCGAGCACGGAAATAAACAGGAATAAAAACGCGATTTGAGGAATAAAAATCAGGATTCCGCCGATTCCCGGAATGATTCCCTGTGAAATCAGATTCGTCAATACGCCCGGAGGAAGGTGCTGTCCGGCATACGAACTCAAAGCAGCAAAAGTGTTGTCGATGAAATCCATCGGATAGGCCGACCAGTCAAAAATCGATTGGAAAATCAGGAATAATATCGCAAAGAAAATCACATAACCCCAGACTTTATGCGTCAGGACACGGTCGAGTTTGCTTCGGAAATCCCTGGCAACCGACGAGTCGATCTGCTGGCCTTCCTTCAGGACATCGTTGATAAACTGGTAGCGCTTGATGGTCTCTTTCTGCTGCAGCCTTTTGAGGTCGGAATGCGATTTGGTGAACGAATTGTGCACTTCTTTGCGTTCCAGGTTCAGGAAATTGACGTCCTGCGTAATCACGAGCCACAATTTGTAAAGCAACTGGTTCGGAAACGCTTTCTGAAGGTGATCGAAATATTCGGGATCGATCGATGACGCATTGAGGCAAGGCTCGGTCGAAATCGATTTGTAGCTGACGATGATGTTCTTGAGCGCTTCAATTCCGGTTCCTTTCCGGGAACTGATCAGTGCGATTTTGGTTTTGAACTTTTCTTCCAGATACGGAATATCGAGCGTAATGCCTTTGTATTCCATACGATCCGCCATATTGATGACAAGGATCGTCGGAATTTCAAGGTCTTTTATTTGGGTAAAAAGGAGTAAATTTCTTTTGAGGTTTTCGACATCGGTCACCAAAAGCGCGACATCGGGATAAAGCTTGTCGTTTTTGTTGAGCAGCAATTCGATCACGACATTTTCATCGATGGAACTCGCGTTCAAACTATAGGTTCCCGGCAAATCGAGAATATTCGCCTTGATGTTGTAAGGCAATTTGCAGAAGCCGATTTTCTTCTCAACAGTAATCCCGGGATAATTCCCAACCTGCTGGTTCAATCCGGTGAGGTGGTTAAAGACAGACGTTTTTCCCGTATTCGGGTTTCCGATCAGCGCAACATTGATATTCTCGTTACTCATTACAGCGGCGGATTTAAAAGATCGACTTCTATTTCGCGCGCGGTCTCAATCCGAATGGCAACATGCGCACCGTTGATTTCGAGATACAGCGGATCGCCAAAAGGCGCCACCTGCAGCAACTGGACCATATTCCCCGGAAGGCAGCCCATTTCGAGCAGTTTTAACGGGACGATATCAATATCAAAGTCCTTGATAATGGCGCGCTGCCCCTTTTTTAAGGAATGGATGGTGGTTCGCAAATCTTATTTAGATTGAATTAACATTGCAAAAATACACATAATAATGCTAAAAAAAGCAGTTCAGCGGATTATTCCTTTTGGGAAGACAGCCAAGTGATATCGGCAATCAGGCGCTGGATTTCAGCTTTGTTCGTACCGTCGTAGAAGCCGCGGACCCGTCGTTTGGAATCGACCAGGACAAAGTTTTCGGTATGCACCATATCATACAATTCGCCCGGTTTTCCTAGTTTCGCCGCCAGATAGGATTTTCGGGCCATGGTGTAGATTGCCTTTTTATCGCCGGTCACGAGATTCCATTTGCGATCGTCGACACCGTTTTTAATCGCGTAGGCCTTGAGTACCGGAACGCTGTCGATTTCGGGCGTAACCGTATGCGAAAGCAGCATCACTTTCGGGTTGTTCAGGATGGCCTTTTGCACTTCAACCAGGTTCGTCGTCATTTTCGGGCAGATGGAACCGCAGGTCGTAAAGAAGAAATCGGCCACATAAATCTTGCCTTCGTAATCTTTCTGCGTGATGGTTTTGCCGTTTTGGTTGGTGAAAGAGAAGTTGGCGATTTTGTGGAACTTGCTCTGGTACTGAATCGTACTGTCTACAAGTTCGGGATTCACATCAGATGGGTCGAAGACCGGCAGGGTTTTGCGATTGAGCACATTATAAAACAGTGCGATCGAAACCACAGAGATGATTGCCATTACGCCGAAAAACACGCGGTATTTCCTTAAAAATTCCAAAGCTTTTATTTTGCCACAAAAATACAAAAATGTCCAAGGTTTCAATCCAAATTAACAGGCTGTTTTTTCAGATAAAAATTTAACAGAATTTAAAATCGGATTCGATATTTTTGTTGGATAACAAAACCAGATAAACAATGAAAATAAAATTTCATAAACCATTCCTTATTGCAATTCCGGTCGTTCTTGGCGGGATTTCACAAAGCAACGCCCAAGGCCCGGCCAAGAAAGAACCGGGAATCAATGTGTCTTATATGGATAAGAACACCACGCCCAACAATGATTTTTTCCGGTTTGTAAACGGAGCCTGGCTGGACAAAACGGAAATCCCGGCCGACAAAACGCGTTGGGGAAGTTTTGACGAACTGCGCCAGAATACAGATAAGGACGTCCTGGACATCCTGAAGGAAGCGGCGAAAAACCCAAAATACAAATCGGCTACCGATCAGGGAAAAGCAATCAACATTTACAAATCCATTATGGATACCGTTTCGAGAAACAAACTCGGGATTGCCCCATTGAAACCGCAAATCGCAAAAATCGATGCCGTTAAGAATGTAAAGGACTTGCAGAAACTTATGGCCGAAAGCGAACCTTACGGCGGAGTCGGTTTCTTCGGCGCCGGTGTTTCTTCGGACGATAAAAACAGCAACCGCACCGTTGTCGAGGTCGGAATCGGAAGATTGGGATTGCCAGACCGCGATTATTACGTTTCGGATGAAAAGGATTCGAAGGAAAAACGCGAGAAATACGTACTTCACGTCGCAAAAATGCTGCAATTTCTTGGAGAAACCCCGGCGCAGGCAAAAACCGATGCCGAGCTTGTTTTGGCGCTTGAAACCGAAATGGCGAAGCCAAGGCTCGACCGTGTGGAACGACGCGATTCCAGAAAAACATACAACCCGATGTCGGTTGCCGACCTTCAGAAAATAGTACCTTCCATCAACTGGAATGACTACCTGACCGGAATCGGACTCCCGAAAATAGATTCTGTGATTGTGACGCAGCCAAGATATATGGGCGCGCTCGAAACGATTTTGAAGGAAAATAAAGTCGACAGCTGGAAAGCCTATATGCGTTGGCATTCCCTCAACAACACTTCAAACTCTTTATCGACCGATATTGAAAAAGCCAACTGGGAATTCTTCGGAAAAACCCTGACCGGCGCCATCAAGCAAAGGCCGCGTGAGGAAAGGGCGCTGCAAACGGTCAACTGGACTGTCGGCGAAGCATTGGGCAAACTCTATGTGGAGAAAAAATTTCCGGCTGAAGCCAAAGTCAAAGCCGAAAAAATGATCCGCAATGTTTTCAAAGCTTACGAAAACAGGATCAACAACCTGACCTGGATGTCGCCCGAAACGAAAGTGGCCGCTATCGAAAAAATCCGCAAATCGACCATCAAGATCGGTTACCCGGACAAGTGGAAAGACTACTCATTATTAACGATCAAAAGCGCCGAAGAAGGCGGAAATCTTTTCGACGATATCCGTACCGTACAAATATGGCAGCACAAGGAAAACCTCAAAGAACTGGGCAAACCGGTCGATAAGCAAAAATGGGGCATGACGCCGCAAACCGTCAACGCTTACTACAACCCGTCTTTCAACGAGATTGTTTTCCCGGCCGCAATCCTGCAGCCGCCTTTTTACAATTATCAGGCAGATGAAGCTGTGAATTACGGTGGTATCGGAGGCGTAATCGGGCATGAGATTTCCCACGGGTTTGACGATTCCGGTGCGCGATACAACGCCGAAGGAAATCTGGTAGACTGGTGGACGGCTGACGACCTTAAACAATTTTCAGCACTCACAGGCGCTCTGGCCGACCAATATTCGGCGTTGCAGCCCTTGCCGGGAACGTTCGTCGACGGCAAGTTTACCCTTGGTGAAAACATCGGGGATCTGGGTGGCGTGAATGCGGCCTACGACGGATTGCAGCTGTATCTTAAGGAAAACGGGAACCCCG
>DATHGE010000390.1:0-3735 GCA_035317805.1 Flavobacterium sp.
CGAGCATACGGTTGAGGCCGGGGAAACGCTTTTTAGCCTGTCGCGGAAATACAATATTTCTGTGGATGAAATCAGGATGAGCAATGAAGGCGGATTGAAAAAAGGGCTCCAGGTTGGGCAAGTCGTCAAGATCCCTTCCACGAAAACGCTCGGAAGCAACGAGTCGTCCATCGGTTCGGATGTCACCCCAACGAATGAGGTCGAAACGGCTTCCAAATCCACAGAAGTGAAAACGGTAGAGGTGATTGCGCCTGTAAGTTCCGAAGAAAATACAGTCACACATAAGGTTGAGCCAAAAGAAACGTTATATAGCTTGTCTAAAAGATACAATGTAACTGCAGACGATATCAAATCACAAAATCCTGATGTTGCTAAAAACGGCCTTCAAATCGGCCAAACGTTAACAATCAGGAAAAAATAATTAGCCCGTTCTGTCCAAATCAGCCATTAAAACAAATCAACGATGAATCGTATTATCATTTCTATATGCCTGCTATTTTTGTCATTTTCCTCTTCAGCCTTTGCCCAGAATTATGTGAAGCATGTGGTTGCCAAGGGTGAAAACATCACACAAATCGCCTCGAAATATAAAGTCACGCCTTACGATATCTACAAGCTCAATCCCGATGCGCAGGCGGGAATCAAGGAAAGCGATGTGATTTTGATTCCGGCTTCGGCCAGCACTTCCGTGAAAACGACTCCGGCAGAAACGCCAGGCGCAGCGAAACCGAAACAGGCGGCGGTTTCAGGACAGACACATGTTGCCAAAGCCAAAGAAACTTTATACAGCATTTCCCGCGACTACAACGTGAATGTGGAGGATTTGAAAACCCTCAACGCCGATATACTGAAAGACGGTTTGAAAATCGGGCAGACGATTAAGATTCCGGGTGCATCATCAGCCCCGGCAGAAAAAGCGCCAGAAGTAAAGCCGCAGCCTAAACCTGCAGAACCAAAGCCCGCAGCGGCAAAATCAGAGCAGTCGAACCAAAACGAAGTTTACCACATCGTTGAGCCCAAAGAAACCAAGTTCGGCATCGCCAAAAAATATGGCATCACGGTAGCCGATCTCGAAAAAAGAAACCCGGCCATTGTCACCAACCTGCCAATAGGTTACAAACTTGCCATTTCGGGCACCAACGCCAAAGGCGAAGTTGCTAAACCGGAACCAATAGTGGACCCGAACCCAACGGGCGAACTGGCGAAGCAAAGACCGAAGCCTGTTAAAACTGAAATCGCCCAAACCGAAACTGTACAAGCCGAAACGGTAAAAAAGACACGCTTCAGCGGTTTTGCCAATTACGAGGTGAAGCCGAAGGAAACGATGTTCAGCCTGTCGCAGATGTTCGACATCACGCAGGAAGAACTCATGACTTTGAATCCAACGCTTAAGGACGGTGTAAAAGTGGGCATGATCCTCAAAGTTCCGGGCAAAGGATCGATGGTGATGCAGCCTTCGCCATCGCACTCCGATTCTAAATTTGCCGACCTTACGAAAACCATCAAAAACCAGGAGAAGAAAAAACTGGTGCTGCTGTTGCCGTTCAATGCAGCAAAAATTCAGGGCGATACGTTGAAGACCATGGCGATCAGGCTTAAGAAAGATGCCTTTTTAAATATGACACTCGACTTTTATTCGGGTGCGCTGATGGCGATCGATTCGGCGAAAACACTCGGACTCAACATCGATGTGCGCATTTTCGATTCGGAGGAAAGCAAAGTGTCTTCGAATGTGGCGGCGATAGTAGAGAAAAATAACCTGGCCGGTGCCGATGCGATTATCGGGCCGTTTTACCAGCAATATGTAGAGAAAGTCGCTGAATTGGTTGGAAAAAATAACGTTCCGGTGATTTCGCCATTGTCGAAAGATTCAGGAAAGCCATTCGCTAATCTGTACCAATCGATGCCGCCAAGCGAATTCACAAAAGCCGCGATGTTCGATTTCATGATGGCCAAAAACGGCAATATTGTGGTTGTAAGCGATCCGAAAAGGCTTTCGAATAAAGAGTTCATTACTAAAAATTACCCGTCTGCTAAATTCGCTATTATTACTGAAACCGGCGCCGTAGACATCGAAAACCTCAAATCACTTTTCGTAAAAGACAAGATGAATTATGTGGTGATGGATTCGGAGAAAACCGGGATGATCCTGAGTACGACCAATATGCTGCTCAATGAAATGGTGAATTTCCAGATACAACTGGTGATTATCGAACCGAATGAGACGCTGGATTTCGATGAGATTTCGATGAAACGCCTCACGATCCTAAAGCTGCTTTATCCTTCACTCACGCGCGAAAACAATTCGCCCGAAGCCGATAGTTTCGAAAACAAATACAAAGAAAAAAACAAGATTTTCCCTAGCCAGTTCGCCGTGCGCGGATTTGACGTGACTTTCGACACGATGCTGCGCCTGTCACAAGGCAAAACCTTTGAGGCTTCCGCCAATGAAGACAAGACCGAACAGGTGGAAAGCAAATTTGAATATTCCAAAAAAACCACCGACGGCTACCTCAATAAAGGGGTTTATATCCTTGAATACCAGGAAGACCTTTCAGTTAAACAAGCCAACTAATGACTTCAAAAATCACATATTTAGGCGATCTTCGGACGTCATCGATCCATTTGCAATCGGGAAGCGAGATTATCTCGGACGCACCGACAGACAACCACGGAAAAGGCGAAGCCTTTTCACCGACAGATACCGTAGCCAATGCGCTCGGAAGTTGTATGATATCCATTATGGCGATCAAGTCGAAAGACCTCAATATTGATCTGATCGGTTCGACAGTTGAGATTACCAAAATCATGCAGGCGGAGCCGAGAAAGATTGCAAAGATTATTGTCGTGCTCAATATGTCGGTTTCCGCCGATACTAAAAGCAAGACCATTCTCGAGCGCGCTGCCATGACCTGCCCGGTTTTTTTGAGCCTGCATCCGGATATAGAGAAGGACGTGACTTTTAACTGGAAGGATTAGATTAAGAAGAAGCAAGAGTCATGAAAACGGATATCGGAAATTAAGATTCAGGAACCTGACTTATGCCCGATAAAAAACTCTTGACTCTTGTTTCTTTTCTCTTTCAACTCTTCTCAAAAAATGGATAAAAACCAACAACTGCTCATCAAACTTGCGCACACCAAAATGCCTTTCGGCAAATACGAAGGCAGATACCTCATTGACCTGCCCGAATATTACGTCGTCTGGTACCATACGAAAGGCTTTCCGAAAGGGCTTTTGGGCGAACAGCTCCAGCTTATTTACGAACTCAAACTAAACGGCCTGGAAGAGCTCATCCGCAACATCAAAAGGCAATACCCGAAACCCTGAAACCCCGTCGCTGAATTGTTTATAATTGTCAATTATCCATTGTCAATTATCAATTAATAATCGTACTTTTGCCACGTTTTTTTACACAACTACAACACAACAAACAACAACACAATGAATCAAACGAAGTATATTTTTGTTACCGGCGGTGTGACTTCTTCCCTTGGAAAAGGGATTATCGCGGCCTCGTTAGCGAAATTATTGCAGGCAAGGGGTTACCGAACGACCATCCAGAAATTCGACCCGTATATCAATGTCGACCCGGGAACACTCAATCCGTATGAACACGGAGAATGTTTTGTTACCGATGACGGCGCTGAAACGGATCTGGATTTAGGGCATTACGAACGTTTCCTCAATGTCCCGACATCGCAGGCAAACAACGTAACGACCGGAAGGGTTTAT
>DATHGE010000391.1:0-2282 GCA_035317805.1 Flavobacterium sp.
CCGGATGGCCATTTAACCACTACTTTTTCAATGGCGTCTGCAAGTCCGAGTCCAAAATGAGGATTAAGCGTACCCATATAATTAAAGCCCTCGCCGCTGCGCACATCGCGGATTTGTTTGCCCCAGCTTCCGTATATTTCAATCCTGGCACCAATCCCGTTCCTGTTGCTCTCTACACCCTGAAGGTTTAATGTAAGCCAGTTGTTGCCGTTCGGATTATTCAAATAGACCGTGTTGTAAATCCTAAAGTCGAGGAAGCCATCGTTGTTCAGATCACCAATTGGCAAACCGGCGCTGGCGACAATCTGGACGGAAGTAAAAGTCATATTGTGATTGTTGACCATAATCCTGTTGCCAGGACCATGAATATCCACATAGCCGTCGTTGTTGAAATCATGGGCGTAAAAACTGATGCCGGTCGTATTTCCGGTTATGGTGTCGAATCCCGAGCCCGCGGTCACATTCGTAAAAGTTCCGTCACCATTGTTGCGCATCAATTTATTTGGGCCATTGTCAAGTGAATACGCGCCTATGTAGAAATCCATATCGCCATCGTTGTCGAAATCGGCCCAGGCAGACGACCATGACTGGATGGGATCATTGAGTCCGGCTTCGGCGCCGACTTCAATAAAAGTGCCATCGCCGTTGTTGCGGTGCATTTCGTTGATATTCGCACCCGAATTTCCGCCACGGCATTTGGCGATAAACAGATCCTGGTCGCCGTCATTATCATAATCAACCCAAATGGAACCATAATTGCCACCGCTTGGAAAATCGCCCAATCCACCCTGATTGAAGGTATAGTTGCCGTTTCCGTCATTTATAAAATAGACATTCGGCGCCACATCATGGCACATAAAAGCATCGAGATCGCCGTCATTGTTGATATCGATAAAATTGGAGCGCTGGGAAAAAACATTCTGGGTAAAATTCATTTCGGTATACGCCGTGCCATCGTCGTTGGCTTTCATAAATGAAACGCCGTCGGCAGAGCCATACATCAGGTCGTTGAATCCATTGCCGTCGATGTCTCCGGCAGCGATGCTCCATCCGGGCAGGTGGTGTGCAAAGGTGGATGGCCTGACGACGGTAGTGAATGTCCCGTCGGGATTTTGATAGGAAATAGTAATGACATTGTTCTTGACCCCAACGAGATCGTCGAGATAATCCCCATTCATGTCTACGACACAAGTGTTTTCTGAGCCGGGCGTCGTATTGGGGAATTCTAATGCAGTAAAAGTGAACTGCGCATTAGCCAATGAAAGGGAAGCGCAAAAGAGGATTGAAAATAATTTTTTCTTCATAATTGGTTGGATTGGTTGTCTATCAAAAATAGAAAATCCTCCGCCATTTGAGCAGAGGATTTCCGATTATTTGCATATTATTTTTTAAGAAACTTTTGCGAATAGGGTTTTCCGTCGGTATCCTTAAGAAGCAGGATGTAAGTCCCGGTGGAAAGTTTTTTTACCGAAACCGATTGGTTGGTGACTTCTGAATCCAGGACTTTTCTACCGCTGAGGTCGAATATTTCTGCATTCCTGATCTGTGATTTGCTGTTGCTGCCCAGTTTAATATGAAGCACATCATCGGCCGGGTTTGGGTAAACCATAAATCCAGAAGCGGAAACATCGTTTACCGAAAGCGTCGCGCCTTCCAAAACGAATAACGGCGTATTGATGGCCGGGTTCAGGATCGTATCAACCGTTCCCGACGGCCATTTCACAACCACTTTTTCAATGAGCGAGGCCTGCCCGATACCGAAATGCGTATTAAGCGAACTCATATAAGCAAATCCGTCACCGCTGCGCACATCGCGGATCTGTTTGCCCCAGCTTCCATAAATCTCAACCCTGGCGCCGATACCGCTTCTGTTGCTTTCAACACCCTGAAGCAGCACTTTTATCCAGTTGTTGGTATTTCCGGTATGGAGATATAGCACATTTCCGTTAAGGATATCGAGGAAACCATCGTTGTTTACATCGCCCATCGGCCCGTGTGTTGGCGCAATCTGGAAAGGAGAAAAATTCATACTGCCATTATTGACCATCACCGTCCTGTTTCCCGCAAAAATATCCACATAGCCGTCGTTGTTGAAATCATGGGCTACATTCTCGATGTTTGTTGGCGTGAACAGGTCAAATCCCGAACCGGCGGTAATATCAGTAAAAGTCCCGTCGTTGTTGTTGCGCATCAGTTTGTGCCCGCCGGTCTGGAAGGAACTGGCGCCGATAAACACATCCATATCGCCATCGTTGTCATAATCTGCCCATGCAGAAGACCAG
>DATHGE010000392.1:0-3692 GCA_035317805.1 Flavobacterium sp.
CAGCAATATTCCGCTTCAGGATGGCGGCTATTCGCAGAAACTGGACGAATTCGATCAGATATTTATCGAACTGTTCAGCGACAAATGGAACATTCGCGCAGGCGATCTTTTTCTGGAAAACCGAAAGTCGCGCTTCCTCAATTTCAACAAAAAAGTCCAGGGCTTATCTGCCAGTTTCAATTTTGGGAAAGACGGCAACAAAACCAACGTCTTCGCTTCGGCAGGATTGGTTCGCGGCCAATATGCCAAAAGTAGTTTCATCGGGCAGGAAGGCAATCAGGGCCCATATAAATTGCGTGGCTCCAACGGCGAGTTGTTCATTCTCGTAATTTCGGGTTCGGAGCGCGTTTACGTCAACGGAATCCTGCTCAAACGCGGGGAAAGCAATGATTATACGATCGATTACAACGCCGGGGAAATCACCTTCACGTCGCTTTTCCCGATCACATCCGAAATGCGCATCAATATCGAATACCAGTTTTCCGACCGGAATTATACGCGTTTTGTAACCTATTTCGGAGCGACGCACGAGCGCAAAACCTGGAGCATCGGCACCTATGTCTATTCTGAAAGCGATGTGAAAAATCAGCCATTGCAGCAAAACCTTTCGACCGAACAGGCGCTGATCCTGCGCGACGCCGGTGACGACCCGAACCTGATGACCTCGCCTTCGGCTTACATCGATACCTATTCTGAAAACAAGACGCTTTACAAAAAAACAATTGTAGACGGAGTTGAAGTGTTTGAATATTCGAATGTCCCGACCGATGTTTTGTATAATGTAAAATTCAGCCTCGTCGGTAGCAACCAAGGCAATTATGTCCTGGCAAATGCATCTGCCGTCGGGCGGATTTTTGAATATGTTGCGCCTGCCGCCGGTATAAAGCAGGGCAATTATGAGCCGATTACGCGACTGATTCCGCCTACGAAAATCCAGATCGCGACAATCATGGGGAAATTTAACCCGTCGGAAAAGACACTCGTCGATTTTGAAATGGGCATCAGCAACAACGATCTCAATTTATTTTCACCGCTTAGCGACGGCGACAACCAGGGAATTGCCGGAAAAATCAATGCGAAGCAACGGCTTTACACCGGAAAATGGGAAGTCGACGCCTTTGCCAATTACCAATTTGTACAAAAGGAATTCCGCACCATCGAGCGGCTTTTCAATATCGAATTCGACCGCGACTGGAATCTCACGAATGTTTCGGGCGACCAGAGCCTTTTGGTGTCGGGAGTCAATTTCAACCTGCCGAAAAAAGGGTTGCTAACCTATCAGTTTGAAAACCTCAAGTTCACCGGAAGCTTTTCGGGAAATCGGCATATCGTCAACGGGCTGTTCAAATTTGACAAATGGATGGTCCAGGAATCGGGTAGCTTTATGAAGAGCGACGGGACTTTGGCCAATTCAAAATTCATCCGGAACCAGACACAGGCGCGTTATCATTTCGGAAAGAATTGGATTGGCGGCTCTGTGCGATTGGAAGACAATCAGGAAAAAATCAAACCAAACGGGCTTTTTTCGACACTGAGCCAGCGCTTTTTTGAATACGGCGCTTTTGTGGGTCGCGGAGACAGCACCAAAGTTTTTGTAGAATTGGGTTACCTGAATCGCGCCAATGACAGTCTGCAGAACGGATTGCTGCAACGCGTGAATACGTCCGATTCGTATTACCTCAAATCGAAACTAATCCAGACCGATAAAAGCGATCTGTCTGTTTTTGTGAATTACCGCAACCTCAACTTTACAGATCCGGCAAGAGAAAACGAGCCTTCGTTAAATTCACGGATCCTGTACAACGACCGTTTTTTCGATCAGCTCATACAAACTACGACCGCTTATGAAACTTCCTCGGGAACGATCGCGCAGCAGGAATTCACCTATCTGGAAGTCGATCCCGGCCAGGGCGTTTATATGTGGAACGATTATAATGCTAACGGAGTCCAGGAATTGCAGGAGTTTGAATTGGCGCCGTTTCCGGATCAGGCGAAATTCGTACGCGTATTTTTGCCGAACCAGGTTTTCATCAAGACACACCAGAACAAGTTTTCCGAATCGGTGACGCTGAACCCGAACCAATGGCAGAACGAAACCGGGTTTAAGAAATTCCTCTCTTACTTCTACAACCAGACTTCTTATCTGGTCGACCGGAAAATTAAGCGCGATGGCAGCAATTTCGACCTGAATCCGTTCAGCGCTTCCGATACCGATTTGCTCGGATTGAGCACCGCCATCCGCAACAGCTTGTTTTACAACCGCGGGAAGCAGGACAACTCTGTAACCTACACTTATCTCGATAGCCGTGCGCGGACACTTTTGTCTATCGGATCGCAGGAAAGCAACAACAAATCGCACCAGCTGCAGTATGCCCATCTGTATAAAAAAAGCTGGCTCTTCGGTATGATCGGAAAGACTTCAAAGACAGAAACCACTGTGGAGAATTTAGATTACCTGATCGATGCCAGCCTATCGCGGAATTACCTGATCGACGCCTATCAATTGGCGCCAAAGATCTCTTATTTGTTTTCACAGAATGCGAGTTGGGATTTGTTCTATGAATTCCAGGATAAGAAAAATGCCATCGGCGCGATGGAAACGCTGAAGCAGACGCGTGTTGGCACTTCATTCTCTTATGCGAGCCAAAAGAAACTGACGGTTAACGGGGAATTTTCGCTGTATGAAAATAAATTCGTCGGGAATGCGCTTTCGCCTGCATCATTTGCGATGCTCGAAGGATTGCAGCCGGGGCAAAACCTGACGTGGAGATTGCTGTTGCAGAAAAACCTCACCCAATATCTCGATGTGAATGTGAATTACCAGGGACGGAAAAGTGAAACCAGTGAAACCATTCATACGGGAAGTATCCAGTTGCGGGCATATTTTTAGTAAATTTTCTTTTTTCTAAATATTTAATTACTAATTTTAATTGAATTTTAAACCAACCGACCATGAAAAAATTACTGTTATTATGCCTTGTATTTGTTTTCTCTGCTACATTTTATGCACAGGAAACAAAGACCGAAAAAGCAAAGAAGGAAGTTAAGAAAACGTCCAAAAAAGTAGCCGACAAAACTGAAAAAGCAGCCAAAAAAACCAAAACTGCCGCCAGCAAGACTGCTGACAAAGTAGAATCTAAAACCAAAAAAGCTACAAAAGAAGTCAAAGCCGAAACCAAGGACGCGACAGCAAAAGTAGAGGCGAAAACCGAAAAGGCTGCGGCAAAAACAAAGACCGAAACTAAAAAAGCGACCGCGAAAATCAAGGAGAGCAATGAAAAAGCGCCAAAAGTTGCCGACAAGATAACCGGGACTTACAACGGCAAAAAAGTTTATACCGGGCCAAGAGGCGGGAAATATTACATCAATTCAAACGGCAATAAGACATACATACAGGAATAAAAATTACTGTTTTACAGGCTTCAACGCGGCATTTTAATAAGTGCCGCGTTTTTTTTAACATAGCCAAATCCTTTCCTGGCATTGCCCGAAACATTTAAAAAGTTATATTTGGATTCCTCTTAACTTTAATTGATTGCCATGAATACAAAAACATTTATAAAACTGGCCTTTGTCTGTTTGTTGGCCTGTTCTTGCAAAAAAGAGCTCGAACCGCAGGACAGCGACGGTGTAATGACTGCCCCTGTTGCTGAAAATACTGCAGCTGCAACGCCTAACGCGCAGCCCGCGGT
>DATHGE010000393.1:0-44178 GCA_035317805.1 Flavobacterium sp.
CTACGGCAAGGTTAGTGCCCACGGGCGCTCCGGCTTTAACGAGTTGAAGTGTACGGTCATTGATACTGTTCCCGCCGCCATTTGTATCGCTTCGGCGTCTTATAGTAACGCCAATTCCGGTGATAGAAGAGCCTGCCGGTATGGCAAAACCATAATTCGTTCCGCGTATCGGCTCGCTGAATTCTCCGGGATTCATAAGAACGGTGGCATAATTTCCATCGTTAGCCTGAATACGGAATCCATTATTCCACGCATTTCCGGCACCACCCTGAGTGGCACCAGTTGCCGGAAGATTTGGTCCTGCAGTCTGCGCCGTTAAAAAGTTCCCAAAAAGCAGCATCATTATCATTAAGATGAAGCCGCAGGATCGCATTTTTGTAGGGAAGAAATTTTGGGGTTTCGGGTTAAAGTAATTGTGTTTCATAACTTTATCATTTGCATAAATCAATTACAAATTTACCCCTTAATCATTGGGCGCGGTAATTTTTCAGATAACAAACCTTAAAAATCGACCAATTGCATTTTTCTGGATAAAATGTAGCCGGATATCGATAAAGTCTTATGCGGCAAGGCTTTGCGCGGATTATTTTTTGTAATTTTCATCGATGTTTCCTGCTTTTTAACGGATTTTTGTCGAATCGAATTTCGAATCCATACCCAAAATCTAATCTTAATTCGCTACTTTTGAAACACAATATCCGATCATGAAAAACCCGTGGCTGATTTTATTTTTTCTACCGCTTTTTGCACTTTCCCAAACCGATTTTGAGAGGGCCGAAAAACTGTTCGCCCAGCAAAAATTTTCAGAATCGCAGCCTTTATTTGAAACCGACCTGAAACAAAATCCAAAGCACCTGCAATCGATGGAATATCTTGGCGACATCCAAAGCTTTTCCAAAAACTGGGATACTGCCGTCGGATATTATGAAAAACTGAAAACCGCCAATCCAAACGAAGCGGATTACCAATACAAATACGGCGGCGCTTTGGCCATGTTGGCACAGCAAAGCAGTAAATTCAAGGCACTGGGAATGATAGATGACATCGAAGCGTCATTGCTCAAAGCCATAAAATTAAACCCAAAATATATCGACGCGCGCTGGGCATTGATCGAGTTTTACCTGCAATTGCCCGGAATCTTTGGCGGAAGCGAAAGCAAAGCCGACCGCTATGCAAACGAACTTGGGAAAATTTCCGCTGTGGACGGCTATCTTTCCAAAGCGCGCATTGCCGAATATTTTGAAAGGTTCACCACCGCCGAAAAATATTATAAGCTTGCCATTGAAGTCGGAAATTCAAAAACCACTTATCAAAAACTGGCCGACCTATATAAAAACAAACTCAACGAACCCGCAAAAGCCAAGGAAGTCCTCGAGAATTACGCCAAAACAAAAGGCTGATTAAATGATTTCCAAATTAACAAACCAACGATTCAACAAATGCGTACACATTTTATAGCCATCGGCGGAAGCGCCATGCACAACCTCGCGCTGGCACTGCACAATAAAGGATATCAGGTAACAGGAAGCGACGATGCGATTTTCGAGCCTTCGCGAACGAGACTTGAAAAGAAGGGATTATTACCGGCGGAAATGGGCTGGTTCCCTGAAAAAATCACTGCCGACATTGAAGCGGTAATATTGGGAATGCACGCGAAGGCAGACAATCCGGAATTGCTAAAGGCGCAGGAACTCGGACTCACGATATATTCCTATCCCGAATTCCTCTATGAACAGTCCAAAAACAAAACCCGCGTCGTTATTGGCGGCTCGCACGGAAAAACGACCATCACTTCGATGATCCTGCACGTCATGCATTTCCATAATATTGCCGTCGATTATATGGTGGGCGCGCAATTGGAAGGGTTCGACACGATGGTGCATTTGACCGAAGAGAATGATTTTATCGTACTTGAAGGCGACGAATATTTGTCTTCACCGATGGACCGCCGTCCGAAATTTCACCTCTACCAACCCAATATCGCCTTGATTTCGGGAATCGCCTGGGACCATATCAATGTCTTTCCAACGTATGGGAACTATGTGGAGCAATTTGAAATCTTTATAAAGTTGATTACCAACGGCGGAATCCTGGTCTACAACGAAAACGACCCGGAAGTCAAACGAGTCGCTGAAGCCGCCACCAATCCAATCCGAAAACTGCCTTACCATACGCCAAATTATACCGTGAAAAATGGCGTCACCTTACTCGAAACGCCCGAAGGGGATATGCCGATCGAGGTTTTCGGCGCACACAACCTGAACAACCTCGCCGGCGCCAAATGGATCTGCCAGAATATGGGCGTAGACGAAGCCGATTTCTACGAAGCGATTGCGAGTTTCAAAGGCGCTTCCAAACGGCTTGAGAAAATCGCCGAGAACAATAACAATGTTGCCTATAAGGATTTTGCACATTCGCCGAGCAAAGTCGCCGCAACCACCAAAGCGGTCAAGGAGCAATATCCCGACAGGAAACTGATTGCCTGTCTCGAATTGCATACTTACAGTTCGCTGAACCCCGAATTCCTCAAGGAATATGAAGGCGCGCTCGATTATGCCGACGTTGCCGTGGTATTCTATTCGCCCGACGCGGTAAAGATCAAGCAGCTCGAGGAAGTCACCGCCGAACAGATCGGAAAGGCTTTTAACCGCGAAGATTTAATTATTTACACCAATCCTGCTGCATTTAAAGAGTATTTATTTCACCTCAAATACGACACCGAGGGCATCGCATTGTTGCTGATGAGCTCGGGGAATTACGGCGGATTGAACTTTGACGAGATCAGGACTTTAATCTAGGAGCAAGAATATTTCAATTTCCATAACAACTTCTCGTCCCGCTATCCGCTCTATCTTTTGCTTTTTTAAAGGAAAAAGCAAAAGGATGCCGCTGCTATCGGGGCTAGGTCAGCACGTATTTCATCCAAAAGGAATCCGCTCCAGATCGCGGTTTGTCCTCCCGAGCACTAGGTTTGAAGGCTATCACCAAAAGAAACTTTAATAAATCACGATTGTCCTCCCGAGCGCAGTCGAGGGATTCTTGTTATCCGTCAACGCAATCGCAGCATCCGAAAGTTTATCATAAAATGTTTTTTCCGCAGCCACGAAAGAAAATGTGACAAAGGCAAACAGAATGTAAAGGGATTTCATACTTTAGTGTTTGGAAACTAAACGTTTAAAGTGCGATTTAAGTATCCTGCAGTCAAAGCCATTTACAAATTTTACACGCCAAAATGATGTCCGAAAACACCTCATTCCCAATCCGCAGTTGGTCGGAAGACGACCGTCCCAGAGAAAAATTAATGCTCAAGGGCAAAAGCGCACTTAGCGACGCCGAACTGATAGCCATCCTGATCGGCTCCGGAAGCCGCAATGAAACCGCCGTAGATCTGAGCAAGCGCATTCTTTCGAGCGCCAACAACAATCTCAACCTTCTGGGGAAATTATCCATTTCACAGCTTACAGCTTTCAAAGGAATCGGCGAAGCCAAAGCGATTTCTATTGCCGCAGCCATGGAACTCGGCCGCCGCAGAAGAGCAGAAGAAGCGCCCGAACTCTCAAAAATTACCTCAAGCAAAAGCATTTTTGAAATGATGCAGCCCATCCTTGGCGAACTGCCGCATGAGGAATTCTGGATCATCTATCTCAACAATTCCAATAAGATCGTGTCAAAATCACAGCTCAGCAAAGGCGGCATTACCGGAACTTTAGTCGATGTGAGACTGGTTTTCAAAACGGCGCTCGAAATGGGAGCCACGGGCGTAATCCTTTGCCACAACCATCCTTCCGGGGCGTTAAAAGCCAGCGAAGCCGATAAGCAGATTACACGAAAACTCAAACTGGCAGGTGAAAGTCTCGACATCAAGATCCTGGACCATGTGATCGTTACCGAAACGGCCTGGTTTAGTTTTGCCGACGAGGGAATTCTTTAAATATGCGTTAATTTGCTATGCAAATCCGATTCTAAAAGTTTATTTTTACGGCATGAATACCGGAATTTCTGATGTCTTTTTTGATTTGGACCACACGCTTTGGGATTTTGAAAAAAATTCTGCCATGGCGTTCGACATCATTTTTGAAAAACACGGCATCAACATTGACCTTGCTGAATTCCTGGAGCATTACATTCCGCTGAACCACAAATATTGGGAATGGTATCGTGAGGAAAAAATCACGCAGCACGAATTGCGTTATGGCCGCCTTAAAGATGCGTTTGATTTGATCAGTTATGTCGTCGATGACGAAACGATCCTGCTTTTGTCTGACGAATACATCCATTACCTGCCGCAGAACAACCATCTTTTCGACGGAACGATTGCACTTTTGGAATACCTGAAGCCAAAATACAAATTGCATATTATCACTAACGGCTTTTCGCAGATCCAAAGCAAAAAGCTCAACAATTCGAACATATTCCATTATTTCGATACGGTAACCGACTCGGAGATGGCAGGCGTCAAAAAGCCGAACCCGCTTATTTTTGAGTTTGCCCTCAATGTTGCGAACGCCAAAAAGGAAAACTCCATCATGATTGGCGATTGTATCGATGCCGATGTGCGCGGGGCTTTAAATTACGGAATCGACGCGATCCTCTTCAGCGAAAAAGCGATGGAGGAACAAGAGAATATCAAACAAATCACCCATTTATCACAATTAAAAAAATACCTTTAGGTTATGAAAAGACTGTTAACTTTATTCATATTGCTGGTTTCGGCGCTAAATTTTGCACAAGGCGTAAATGATTACAAATATGTGATTGTGCCTTCCAAATTCTCTTTTACAAAAGGAGAAAATCAATACAACCTGAGCACGCTTACCAAAGGACTGCTTCAAAAATATGGCTTTGTTGCTTATATCGATACAGAAGTAATGCCCGACGAAGTGCTTAACAGCAATTGCAGCAGGCTGAATGCAGATATCATAAGTTCGGGAAACTTCATAACGACAAAAATGCAGGTTGTGCTTAAGGATTGTAAAAACAAAATACTTTTTACTTCCGTTGAGGGAAAAAGCAAAGAGAAGGAATACAACGTTGCCTATAATCTGGCACTGCGCGAAGCCTTCAAATCTTTCGATGCTTTGGGTTATAAATACAATGGATCCGTTACTTCGATTCAGCGCGAGGTTGTAAAAACCACTAATGACGGCACTACGGTAAAACAGGAGATCGTTCCCGTAAATAGCCCTGCGTCTGTAAATGTTCCGGGTAAAGAAACGCTTTTCGCGCAGCCGATAGAAAATGGCTTCCAGTTAATTGACAATACGCCGAAAGTGGTTTACAGAATCTATAATACGAGCACCAAGAATGTTTTCATGGCCGAAAAAGAGCAGTTGAAAGGCACGCTTGTCAACAACAATGGCACGTGGACATTTGAATATTACAG
Organism: Flavobacterium sp.; assembly: GCA_035317805.1. Taxonomy (GTDB): domain Bacteria; phylum Bacteroidota; class Bacteroidia; order Flavobacteriales; family Flavobacteriaceae; genus Flavobacterium. The sequence continues at coordinate 5,384 of DATHGE010000393.1, forward strand.
CAACGGCAAACTCGTATCCGAAATGCTAAACATCAAATTCTAATAGCCGTATTTATTCTTCCAGCGGTTTTTTAGAAATTCCCGCGTACTGTTTTCCCTTGAATTATTCCCCGGAATATACAACGGTGTATTCGCAATCGCATCGGGCAGGAATTCCTGTTCGGCGAAATTGTTGTCGTAACTGTGCGCATATTTGTATTCGTCGCCATAACCCAGTTCCTTCATCAGTTTGGTAGGTGCATTGCGCAGGTGCAGCGGCACAGGCAAATCCCCGGTTTGTTTCACCAAAGACTGCGCAGTTCCGATAGCCATATAACTCGCATTACTTTTCGGAGAAGTCGCCAGATAAACGGCACATTGGCTCAGGATAATCCTGCTTTCGGGATAACCGATTGTCGAAACCGCCTGGAACGTATTATTCGCCATGATAAAAGCTGTCGGGTTCGCATTGCCGATATCTTCGCTTGAAAGGATCAGCATTCTTCGCGCGATAAACTTCACATCTTCGCCACCTTCAATCATACGGGCCAGCCAATAGACGGCGCCGTTCGGGTCGCTTCCGCGGATCGATTTGATGAACGCCGAAACGATATCGTAATGCTGTTCGCCCGTCTTGTCATACAAAACGGTATTCTGCTGCGCGATCTGCAGCACTTTTTCATTCGTGATGACAATTTTGTCTTCATTGGACGCGTTTACGACCAGTTCGAAAATATTCAATAGCTTTCGTCCATCGCCGCCAGAAAGACGCAGCAGCGCCTCCGATTCCTTGATTTTTATTTTTTTGCCGCGCATCACGACGTCGGTTTTCATCGCGCGTTCGAGCAAAGCTTCCAGATCTTCTCTTGTAAACGCATTGAGGATATAAACCTGACAACGCGACAGTAAGGCGGGAATGACTTCAAAACTCGGGTTTTCGGTCGTGGCACCGATGAGCGTGATAATTCCTTTCTCGACCGCCGCCAGTAAAGAATCCTGTTGCGATTTGCTGAAGCGATGGATCTCATCGATAAATAAGATTGGATTTTTGGCAGTGAACAGGCCGCCGCTTTGTTTGGCTTTTTCAATTACATCCCGAATGTCTTTCACACCCGAATTGATGGCGCTCAGGATATAAAAAGGCCGTTTCGATTCCTGCGCAATAATCTGTGCAAGCGTCGTTTTGCCTGTCCCTGGCGGTCCCCAGAATATCAACGACGGAATAATTCCCTTTGAAATCTGCTGTGTGAGCGAGCCGTTTGGACCAACAAGGTGCAATTGGCTCACGTAATCTTCTAAATGCTGCGGGCGGATTCTTTCTGCTAATGGTGCTTCCATTTCGTAAAATTACAGTTTTTTGGGATTGGGAAATCGGATTTAATTTAATTTTATGAAGCTATTCCGGCTGTGCGCTATATCTTTTTTGCCGCAAAAAAATGCAGGCAAAAAAGGATGCCGCTTCCATCCGGGCTAGGGTCCCGAAACGTCGGGATCATTCAAAACGGCGCAATCTGACAAAATAGCACTAAATTGCCTTTGGATTCAAATTTGACAGCACGACGCCAAACCAAACAGCGACTGATCATGGAGGACAACCATTTCAAATTCTCGGCTTCCGTTATTTTATACCCGTTCCTATTTGTCTTAGGGCTTTGGGTCATTTTTTGGGCCGACATTACCTTCAACCTCAATCTGGGGAAATACGGAATTTATCCGCGTACTTTTGAAGGTTTGCGCGGTATTGTTCTGAGTCCGTTTATTCACGGCAATATCGAACACCTGTATAATAATTCGATTCCGCTGCTGATTTTGCTGGCGGCGCTTCGTTATTTTTATCGCGAAAAATTCTGGTCGGTTTTTGTGTATGGAATTTTGCTTTCAGGATTCATCACCTGGGTGATCGGCAGGGATTCGTACCATATCGGCGCAAGCGGACTGATTTATGTGCTGGTGAGTTTTATCTTTTTCAAAGGAATCCGAACCAAATATTACCGCCTGGTGGCTTTGTCGCTACTGGTCATTTCGATTTATGGAAGTATGGTGTGGTATATTTTTCCGCACATTGATAATACGATTTCCTGGGAAGGGCATTTGGGCGGACTCATTGCCGGTTTTGCTTTTGCCGCCGCTTTCAAGACTCCGGAATACCGAAAAATGATCAAGTATGAATGGGAAAAACCCGATTTTAATCCGGAAGGCGATAAATTCCTCGAGCGTTTTGATGAAAACGGGAATTTTGTGAATCTTCCGCCGCCGGAGCCGGAGATTGCCATTTCGGTTCCGCAGAACGTCACGGTGATTTACAATTTTCTGCCAAAGGAAATTCCGCCCGAAAACAACAACCAGATCAAAGAGTAATTAGTTTCTCTGGCGCACCGCTTCATATAGGAAAGCGCCACAGGCTACGGAAACATTAAGCGAGCCGATAGTTCCGAACATCGGGAGTTTTGCCTTCTCATCTACAATTTTCAAAACCGACGGATTGATGCCGCGGTCTTCACTTCCCATGATAATGGCTACGGGCTCATTGAGGGAAATATCGTAAATATTCTGGTCAGTTTTTTCTGTAGCGGCAACGGTTTTTATCCCCGAACTCTGCAATAAAAATATGGCATCCTTGATGTGTTCCACCTTACAGATTGGCATGCTGAAAACGGCACCTGCGGAAGTTTTGACTGTATCGCCATTGACAGGAGCAGCACCCGATTTTCCAACAATAATTCCGTTTACGCCGGTGCATTCTGCCGTACGAATTATGGCGCCGAAGTTTCTCGCGTCGGAAATCTGGTCGAGGATTAGAAATAAAGGTGTTTTCCCGGATTCGGTAACTTTGGTAACCAATTCTTCAAGATCGTGAAATGCGATAGGAGAGATGCTCGCTACAGCGCCCTGGTGGTTATTTGGTGTGAGTCGGTTCAGTTTTTCAACAGGGACATAGGTAAAATTGACGTTGGCGCGTTTCATCACTTTCATCAGATCTTTCATCAGTTCGCCCGAAGCTTCCTTCTGTATAAATACTTTGTCTACTTCTGCACCCGACTGAATTGCTTCTATAACCGCCCTGATTCCGAAAATCTGATGTTCTTTTTCCATGGCGCAAAGATATAAAAAAAACCACCAGCGCTAACTGATGGTTTTTAGAATTATTTGTTTGAAGATTACTAGTATTCGTCTTCGAAGAAACCAGTTCTTTTTGTTCCTTCATAAAGGATGTCGTATCCATCTGCATCATAGCTGTAATGTGCTCTGAAAGTGATTTTGTCTACTACGTGACCACCTTTTGAGATACCTCCGCCTTTAGTGATATGTCCATCGGTAATGGTTACGAAAGTATCGTTAGCACCACCATCATCCAGGTTTTGAGAATCTGTTGCAGAAAAATTTCCATTTTCATCGATATAGAATTTACATTTAACGTAATATCCGAGCTCATAATCGACAAGCCACATGCTATTGTCATTGGCAGCGGTATTGTATGTTTGGTGCAAAACATTATCATCAACCCCTGGAATAGCGTTTCCGTCTGAATCACGCAATGTCATGTACCAATCACCGGCCCATTGGCCAGTAGTAGTTGAGCCCGGATCCGGGTCTCCTCCTTCGTCACATGCCGAAAAGGATGTTACTATAAAAATACAAAGGAGTACTTTAATAAGATTATTTTTTATATTATTCATTTTTCTGATATTAAAGTTGAACTTGGGTTAACGTCGATACGAATGTGTAATTTGTTGGCGGATTTCCCGGAGCAACCCAGTCACAGGTTAAAACGAGTGTTTTAGTCACAGGGTTAACCGTTAAGCCGGTAATGTTGGCTACACCTCCAAAATATTCATTGGTTAATGGATTGCCAGGAAAAGTGAAAGTATTTGTTGCAATATCACCCGCAATTGTTCCACCTTGAGTTGCAGAGGTAACACCTATAGATCTTCCAAGTGCGTACCATCCGCCAAAAGCGTCAGATACACCATAAGTACCGTCGTCATTCTTCCAAATCAGGATGTACTCCTGATCTACAGAGCTACCTTGCGATGCCGGTAATAGGCTTCCGTTTCTTCGTGTAGTTGATGTGTACAGTCCTTCGATGCTGTTGACCAAATCTCCTGTTTTATAAACAATTACCTGTCTGGTCGCTGTAGCACTAAATCCATCTTCATTTTCAGCAGTATATTCCAGGTTATAGAAATCGGATTTATTGGTATCCAGTGTTTCAGAAACAGTCCCGCGATACACTCCGACAAATCTCGTCTGGAGTTCAATTTCATTTCCTCCAACTGTACCCACAGCTCCCGGATCAACATAAGTCGAACCTACCGGAACGAATGCCGGATCATCACCGCTGAGGGTAATTACAGGATAAATGGTAGTTTTAGAAAGTCCTTCACTCTCATCTTTATCACAGCTTACGAAAAGCCCGCCTGTTACGAGTAACAAGCTTATAAATATTTTTTTCATAATTTTTTAGTTTTGAGCCCACCAAACAGGTGTTGTTATTGGTAATAATGCAGGAGTACTACTATTTGTATTGGTTTCTTCCTGTGGATATACGATTCGTTTTGGAAACAAGCCGCCTGAAGTAGCGCCATTAACTGAATATGCTAATTCTCCAGGTACATATCCAGGATTTGCCTGAGGTACTGCAGATGTTGCAGGATAACCCGTTCTGTTAGTGTCGAAGAAAGCTTCAAATCCGTTACCAGGGAAAGCAGCAACCCATTTTTGGGTAATGATGGCTTTGATCTGATCCTGTAAACTGCCGCCTGTTGGATATTCATAAGCACCACCCGCAGCAACATAAGTAGAACCATCTAGTTCATATCTTGAGAAATTATGGATAACAGCAGCATCGTAAGCAGTTTTTGCATCTGTAGCGCTTCCATAACGGGCTTGCGCCTCTGCCTGTAAAAACAAGCTCTCTTCTCTACTCATTAAGAATGCTGGAGTTGTTGGGTGCAGTTCAACTACCGAAATTGTTGTAGCACTAACCAGGTTGTTGAAATCTCCCTGATCCAACGCGTTACCCGGACGGTAGTATTCAGCCGCTCTGCTATCACCGTTAGCATCTAAGTAAGAAGACAACGTTTTGCTTTTTCTTAAATTCTCAGCATTGTTCAATTTTCTTCTGTCAGTCTCGTATAATGGATTACTTAAGTTAGGCGTATCTTCAAATTGAGTAACACCCGCATCTGTATCGAGGAAAGTGACACCACTTGAAAGCAATGCAGTGATTCCGGCATCGGCAATACTTGCCCTTGAGCTATTTGTCTGTCTCATGAAAATTTTCAATTTGAGCGTATTGGCAAAAGCGGTCCATTGGTCCATGTCACCGGCAAAAAATAAATCTTCAGCACCAGGGGCATCTCCAACAGAAGTTGATAAATCTTTTGACAGCGCAAAATCCAAATCAGTAATCATAGAATCATAAACTGATTCACCTGAATCGAAAGCAGGCTGAAGGATATCGATATTATTTGCTTCTGTGTAAGGAATGCTTCCGTAAAAATCTGTCAATATTTGTGACCCTTGTGCATCGAGTACGCTGGCCATCAAATAAAATTTCCAGTTTTCTTGCGCTAAAGCTTTTCTTTTTACCTGTCTGATATCACCTAATGCATCATACATATCTCTCCAGGCAGTATAATAATCGCCAGTTCCGATAATATAGGAATCTACATCTTTGTATTGGCTAGCAATAGTACTTTGCGTCCAGTATTGTGACCAAAAGCCACCAATCAATGCATAGTGGGAACCTTCTGCAGCAACTAGTCCTAGCTCACCAGCAGGAAGTTGCGATGCCAAAGGAATGTCAGTTAATGAATCCGGATCCTGGTTAATATCTAAATCAGTATCGCAAGCTGTAAACAGCATTGATAACATGACTATACTTAATACTTTTTTCATTTTTATTTTTTTTAGAATGTTAATTTGAGGGTAGTTCCGTATGACCTTTGTGATGGTGTACCGTAAGATTCGCCAAATTCACTACTTACTGCACTTCCCTGGAATGTTGAAACTTCAGGATCTACGTAAGCATTTCCGTTCGGCGTCCATAAGAACAAGTTTTTACCATAAATAGAAACAGATGCATTTACAAACCCGATTCTTTTAGCAATTTCTGAAGATACATTGTAAGTCAAAGAAATGTCTCTTAATCTAACATAAGTTTTGTCTACAATAAATTCTCTTGCTGTAGAAGGATTGTATTGTGTATCGTAGAAGTTAGTAATGTTACCAGTTCCTGCAGTTACGAAAGAACTGATTGGAGTAGAGTTTTCAACATAGGTAGTAACACCGCCGTTAACCACTTCATGAACAGAATTAGGAATAACGAAATTGTTACGTCCATTGTATGTTGTTTCGATACCGTTACCTACGAAATATTCGAGGTATTTGGTTTCGGCGAACATTTCACCACCTTGTTTCCAGTCAACACCGAAAGATAACACTACGTTTTTGTATGTGAATTTGTTTACAAATCCCATAGCGAAATCGCGCTCTGAATTTCCAATTTCCTGCTGCTCCGTTGTTGGCACATAATATCCTTTGTCGTCAACGATAAATTGTCCTGCAGCATTCGTTTTTGGAACTTTTGACATATACACACCAAGTGGATGCCCAACCTGTGCATTGAAAGTTACATCACGGCCATTGATCAATTCTATTTTATCTGAACCGTCAAAAATACGATCTACATTACTTTCGTTTTTGGTAAACGTTGTGTTGAAATTCCACGTGAAGTTCTCGGTTTGGATAGGCACAAGACCTAAGCTAATCTCGATACCTTTATTGGTTACATCCATAATGTTACCAGTTTGTTGGGTAAAACCTGTCGATGCTGCTACTGCTTTGTTGTAAATTACATCGGCTGTTTTCTTGTTGTAAACAGAAGCATCAAGATTTACTCTTCTTGAGAAGAAATTACCTTCCAAACCAAATTCTGTTTCCGTGGTTGTTTCTGGTTTTAATGCACTATTTCCCAAAACATTAGAGTATTCATAGGCATTAATGCCTCCGATAGGGAAAGTGATAGTCCCAAAATTTGCACCAGCGACTGCCTGAAGATAGCTTGTTGATGTAAAGTAAGGATTTGCATCTTTAGCAACTTTAGACCAGCCACCTCTCAATTTCACAAAAGTCTTATCCGTATCCAAAATCACTCCGCTTAATGCAGCTGATGGATAGAAGTAAGAATTATTGTCTTGTGGAAGCGTTGAACTCCAGTCATTACGTCCTGTAAGTGTTAAGAAAATGCGATTTTTGAATGAACCTTCCAGCGAGCCATAAACACCAAAAACCCTTTGCACTGCGTTGTTCTGAGCAACGGTTGGCTTGGATGCAGAGTTACTGAGTTCATAATAATTTGGCAAATCCAATTCTGTAATCCTGCCCTGTAACTGATCTAATTTTCTTTCGTTCGCAGCAAAACCAAGTAAGGCGTTAAATGTAAAATCCTCAGAAATATTGGTATTGTAGTTAAAGTTGAGGTAAGAGTCCAATTCTGTACGCTCTGTTCTTAATTCTGTAACACCTCCAACAGTTGGAATGGTACCGTTAGCATCCTGAGAAGAACCTTCAGTATATTCTACAAGAGCACCATAGCTTTTAATTTTTTCCATTCTGTAATCTCCTCCAATTTGGTAAACAGCAGAGAATTTTGAATTGAATTTATAAGTAAAATTGGTGTTTCCATAAAAGCGGTTACCATCAATTTTTGTTGAATTCTCGTTCAACAGGAAATAAGGGTTTGAAGCGTAAGGGGTAAAATAGTTACTTGGATTGTTAAATGTACTGTGGTAGTCTTTCAAATCAACGATGCTGATGTCTGAAGGAATCTGGATCATTTCCTGAACCAATGTAGCGCCTTCACCTGCATCATCACCGGAGCCGGTATTTACGGCTCTTTGATCTTTTTTAACGTAATTCAAATTTACCTTCACATCCAATTTGTCGCTGGTGATTCCAGCACTAAAAGAGAGGTTCCTTCTTTTGAAAGAGTCAGAATTCGTTGGGATGATACCGTCAGAGTTTACGTCTGAATAACCCAATGAGAAATTAGAATTCTCACCGCCACCGGTAACCCTGAACCCTGAAGTCAAAGTAGTGCCTGTTTCGTAGAAATCCCTGACATTATTTTTCAAACCAACATAAGGCTTGATTTGTTGCGTGCCATTGACAATAGTTCCCCAAGGGCGAATTTCGCCATTAAAAGCAGGTCCCCATGAACCGTTTTCAGCACTTACTGCAACACCGTGACTTTCCAGACCTGAGAAGCCAGCACCTTGCCATCCCTGGCCAAAGTCATATTGTTGGTGCGGTACTCTTGCCACTTCGTCAGAATCATATGAAGAAGTCAATTCGACCCTGATTTTGTCTCCTTTTTTACCACTCTTTGTAGTAATGATGATTGCGCCAGAACCGGCTCTTGAGCCGTATAACGCTGTCGCTGCAGCACCTTTAAGGACAGTCATGCTTTCAATACTGTTAGGATCTAAATCTCCCAAACCATTTCCGGCATCATAGGTTCTTCTGTTTGTAGCAAGTCCTGATGCGCCATTACCGGTGTTACCGATTGGCGTACCGTCTATAATCAGAAGCGGGTCGTTGTTTGTCAAACTGCTGTATCCACGGATGATAATTTTGGTGGAAGCACCCACCTGGGCCGGAGCCTGTATGTCAACACCCGCAAGTTTTCCTGATAAAGAACCAAAGACATTGGTATTGCTTACCTCTGTAAGGTCTTTTGCTGATACAGTAACCGTGGCATAACCAAGCTCTCGTTTCTGTCTCTTGATACCCAACGCGGTTACAACTACGCCTTCCAATTGAACGGAATCATCGGCAAGTTTAACCGTCATGCTTGCTGCTGCAGCTTTTTCCTGGGTTTTCATTCCCAGAAAGCTGAACACCAAAACTGAACCCGGCGCTGCTTTAAGTTGAAATTTCCCGTCAAAATCGGTTTGAACACCATTGGTGGTTCCTTTTACAAGAACATTTACACCGGGTAGTGGCAGTCCTGCTTGATCTTGCACAACCCCGTTCACCGTAATGTCCTGCGCAAATGTAATTTGCGTTATTAGCACTAGAAGAAGCGCTAAAAATCCATTGAACTTTAGTTTCATTTTAAATTATTTTGAATTAGTTACCCCAAAAGTCCAAATTTATTGTTAAGTTTCCTAATGTTATCAGCTTTTTTTTATGCTTTTTTTTTAGCAAAAATGTTAAAAATTCGTTTTAAAGCTAATATGGACAATCGAGTTGGAGAGTTTAATTGTCTGGTCTTTAGTGCTTCCGTTCGCATAAACGATATTAAAAAGGCCATTTTTAGTCAATAGCCCGAATCCAAAGCCCAATCCCAGCAAACTTCCGCTGTTGTTTGAAGTTTTATCCTGATAATACCCATAGTCAATAATGGTGTGGACATAAATTCCCGGGGCGAGCACATACCGGTATTCGGTAAGTATTGCCGAAAAAAGGTTGGCCTGCAGGCTGTTTTCGCTGAAACCGCGGATCGAATTGATGCCGCCAAACCGATACAGCTCATTGATAATATAAGTGTCGCTGTTCAGGAAATAGCTTTGCGTCTTAATGTTAAAACTGTTTTTATCGTTAAGATAAAGGTTGTGTTTGAGGTCGAGGCTTACGAAAAACTGGTCGTTTGAGCCTGCTTTTGAGTTTCGCGAACCGATCCCTGCCTTAAAATTAACTTTTGTCTGCTCTGGGAACAGGAAGTCATCGGGCTTAAAGTTAAGGAATTCAAAATTCGCAGTGACGAAGGAATTCTTGAAATCACTTATCGTTGCGCTGTTCAGGTTTTGGATGTCGCTCGATTCGGTCGATTGGTAGCCCAGATAAAGCCGCGTGTTGTAATTGAAAAAATAACCAAGGTCCAGGGCGGTTTTCGTATTCTGGAAGGTACTGTCCTGCTTGAAGATGTTGAGCTGTGCTTTTAATCCAAACGGGCTTTTAAAAATATAAGGCAATTCGATCGCGGCGTTGAAGGTTTTCTGGTCGTTGCCGTCGCTTTTCCAATACAATGTAAAGGTTTCCCCGGTATTGGCAATATTGTTCAGCACCAGATCGACGTAACCATTCAGTTTGATTTTCTTGTCGTCGTCGTTTGAAAACCCGATGTACCCGTCAAAAGTATTGGCTTTCGCCTTCTCAAGATATACATAGATTTTGGTGGAATCTTTCTCAAAAAGGATCTCGGGATATTTGACCTGCTTCACAAAGCGGAACTTTTCAAAATCGTCATACACCTTCCTGAGGTTTTCCTGGTTGAAGGTCTTATTGCGATACATGCGCCGGATATTCGCCTTATGTCCTTCGGGAAATTTCTCATAGCCATTGACGACAATATCATTGAGCTGTCTTTGGGTATTTAATTTCAGGTCGAGATCGGCTTCAAGGTAACTGCCCTGGCTTTTAATGTTTACGAGTTTCAGTTTCGCCAGCGCATATCCTTTCCGTTCGAGCTTACTGAGCGCCTGGTTTAAAAACGGCTCCACTTCGGCATAAGGCATAATAATCGTGTCCTTTTTTTTGTCGGAAAGCGACAGGTTTTGGAATTCGGGATTCGCACCTATATATATATGTATAAACCGGGTTCTTTTTCCGAGGCGGAATTCAAACAGGAAAGTGGAATCGTTAACCTTGTTCCGTGTCTCGATTTCGTGTTCGATAAAACCCATCCGCAATAGTTTTTCCGACAGTATATTGGTTTCGTCCGTAATGGATTTGGTGTTGGCGTGTCTTGGATGGTATCCGATGGAATCGATTGTGGCGGTTTCCGATTCGGTTTTCCCGGCTATTTTGAGGTATAAATCCTGTGCGGATATATTCCATCCGAAACAAAGCAATAAAATAAAGGAGATGATGAATTTCAAGCGGATTGTAAATTTTGATAAAGTAACGCAAAAAATAAAAGGTTTGATATAATGTGCAGGCAGATTTTGCAGTTTGTGCTTTTAAATTAGAATACAAAAAGATTGGCAATCTTCCATCAGCTTAAAAAAATACATTGTTGCGTTTGCATAAGAGTTTATGAATCTGTATGGCAGTTTTCCGGAACTGCAAACCAATGCTTCAGGTATGGATAGTGTAGGGATGGTGTATAGATAAAGCATAGATACAGTATGGATAGTGTATGCGGAATGTATGCGAGTGTATGCACAACCCAATATTCTCAAAAATCAGACCATTGTAATGCTGACTCAAAAAATACCCTGTGAGTAGATGAATGAAAATTAATGAATTATGATTTGTTTGATTAAAAAATATTACTACATTTGCAACCCCGTAAAAAGCGGGAATTAATAACGTAATATATTTTTAGTATTAAATTATGCCAACAATTCAACAATTAGTAAGAACTGGAAGAACTCAGATAACTAAGAAGAGTAAATCGGTTGCTTTAGATTCTTGTCCTCAAAGAAGAGGTGTTTGTACGCGTGTTTACACTACAACTCCAAAAAAACCAAACTCCGCAATGCGTAAAGTTGCGCGTGTACGTTTGACTAATGGAAATGAAGTGAATGCTTACATCCCTGGTGAAGGACATAATCTACAAGAGCACTCGATAGTATTAGTTAGGGGTGGAAGGGTTAAAGATTTACCGGGAGTTAGATACCACATCGTTCGTGGTGCGCTTGATACATCAGGTGTAGCGGGAAGAACGCAAAGAAGATCTAAATACGGTGCTAAACGCCCTAAAGAAGCGAAAAAGTAATTAAAAACTTTTAAGAAAAAGACATGAGAAAAAGAGCGGCCAAAAAAAGACCCCTTTTACCAGATCCAAGGTTTAATGACCAACTGGTAACCCGTTTTGTGAACAACTTAATGTGGGACGGAAAAAAATCGACAGCATTCAAAGTATTTTATGATGCAATTGACATCGTAGAAGCTAAGAAACAAGATGCTGAAAAATCATCATTGGAAATCTGGAAAGATGCCTTGACAAATGTGATGCCGCACGTAGAAGTACGTAGCCGTCGTGTTGGTGGAGCTACCTTCCAAATCCCGATGCAAATCAGACCAGACCGTAAAATCTCCATGGCAATGAAATGGATGATCCTTTACGCTCGCAGAAGAAATGAGAAATCTATGGCGCAACGTTTGGCCTCTGAAGTTTTAGCTGCGGCTAAAGAAGAAGGTGCTGCCGTTAAGAAACGTATGGATACTCATAAAATGGCTGAAGCAAACAAAGCATTCTCTCACTTTAGATTTTAATCATAAGAAATGGCAAGAGATTTAAAATACACAAGAAACATTGGAATTGCTGCCCATATCGATGCCGGTAAAACGACAACGACTGAGCGTATCCTTTTCTATACTGGTAAATCACACAAAATTGGTGAAGTACACGATGGTGCTGCAACAATGGACTGGATGGCACAGGAGCAGGAGCGTGGCATTACCATTACTTCGGCTGCTACAACTTGTGAGTGGAGTTTTCCAACAGAACAAGGGAAGCCGTTACCAGAGTCGTTACCTTACCACTTTAATATTATCGATACCCCGGGACACGTGGATTTTACCGTAGAGGTAAACCGTTCATTGCGTGTACTTGACGGTTTGGTTTTCTTGTTTTCTGCAGTTGACGGTGTTGAGCCGCAATCAGAAACCAACTGGAGGCTTGCTGACCAGTACCGTGTGCCGCGTATGGGATTCGTAAACAAAATGGACCGTCAGGGGTCAAACTTCCTTGGAGTTTGCCAACAGGTTCGCGATATGTTGAAATCAAACGCTGTTGCGATTACATTGCCAATAGGTGATGAGATCGACTTTAAAGGTGTTGTTGACTTGGTTAAAAACCAGGCGATCGTATGGCATGATGAGACTTTAGGCGCTACTTTCGATATCGTACCGATTCCGGCTGAGATGATCGCCGAAGTAAAAGAATACAGAGATATTCTTATCGAAGCAGTTGCTGATTATGATGAAAACTTGCTTGATAAGTATATGGAAAATCCAGATTCTATCACTGAGGAAGAAATCAACAAAGCATTGCGCGCAGCGACTATGGACATGGCTATCATCCCGATGATTGCCGGTTCTTCTTTTAAAAACAAAGGAGTTCAGTTCATGTTGGACGCGGTTTGCAAATATTTGCCTTCTCCAATGGACAAAGAAGGTATCGAAGGAATTCATCCTGATGATGCTGATTTGCTCGAAGAAGACCAAACTAAAATCCTTCGTAAACCAGACGTTAAAGAGCCGTTCGCTGCTTTGGCATTTAAGATTGCAACCGATCCATTCGTAGGTCGTCTCGCTTTCTTCCGTGCATATTCAGGACGTCTTGACGCAGGTTCTTACGTATTGAACACACGTTCAGGAAACAAAGAAAGGATTTCACGTATCTACCAGATGCACGCAAACAAGCAAAATCCAATCGATTATATCGAGGCTGGTGATATTGGAGCTGCTGTTGGATTTAAAGATATCAAAACAGGTGATACTTTGTGTGATGAAAAACACCCGATTATCCTTGAATCAATGAAATTCCCTGCGCCGGTAATTGGTATCGCTATCGAGCCAAAAACCAAAGCGGACGTAGATAAAATGGGTATGGCTTTGGCTAAATTGGCTGAAGAAGATCCAACATTTACAGTTAGAACTGACGAAGCTTCAGGACAGACGATCATTTCAGGTATGGGTGAGTTGCACTTAGACATCCTTGTAGATCGTATGAAACGCGAATTCAAAGTAGAGGTGAACCAAGGGGAACCACAGGTTGAATACAAAGAGGCTTTCACAAAATCTGCACAGCACAGAGAAACTTACAAGAAACAATCAGGTGGTCGTGGTAAATTCGGTGATATCGTATTTAGACTGGAGCCGGCTGACGAAGTGGAAGGCAAAACTCCGGTAGGATTGCAGTTTGTTAACGCTGTTAAAGGTGGTAACGTTCCTAAGGAATACATTCCTTCTGTAGAGAAAGGTTTCCGTGAAGCAATGAAAACAGGTCCTTTAGCAGGATACCAGGTAGATAGCTTAAAAGTAACCTTATTGGATGGATCTTTCCACCCGGTCGATTCAGATGCGCTTTCTTTCGAGCTTGCTGCTAAGATGGGTTACAAAGAAGTGGCGAAAGCTGCAGGAGCAATCATCCTCGAGCCGATCATGAAAATGGAAGTTATCACACCAGAAGAGAACATGGGAGATATCGTTGGTGATATCAACCGTCGTCGCGGACAGGTGAATGACATGGGTGACAGGGCCGGTGCAAAAACCATCAAAGCGGATGTGCCATTGTCTGAGATGTTCGGATATGTAACCACATTGAGAACATTGTCTTCAGGCCGTGCAACTTCAACGATGGAGTTTTCACACTACGCTGAAACACCTTCTAACATTTCGGAAGCAGTAATCAAAAAAGCAAAAGGAATCGCTTAATTCTAAAAGAAAATGAGTCAAAAAATCAGAATAAAATTGAAATCTTACGATCACATGCTTGTGGACAAGTCTGCTGAGAAGATCGTAAAAACAGTAAAAAGCACCGGAGCGGTTGTAACAGGCCCTATTCCTTTGCCAACTCACAAGAAATTGTTTACCGTATTGCGTTCACCGCACGTAAACAAAAAAGCACGTGAGCAGTTCGAAGTAATGTCATACAAAAGATTGATCGACATCTACTCTTCCTCTTCAAAAACGATTGATGCGTTGATGAAACTGGAATTGCCAAGCGGTGTTGAAGTAGAGATCAAAGTGTGATAAAAGCCTAAGATTTTGGTGTAAAGTATCGGGATTTTCTTTCCGGTACTTTATACTTATGTCTGAGCGCTAACAAAAATTAGAATTTTTTAATAATCAATAATTAATAATTATGTCTGGGTTAATTGGTAGAAAAATCGGCATGACCAGCATCTTCGACGAGAACGGGAAAAATATTCCTTGCACCGTAATCGAAGCTGGACCATGCGTTGTTACCCAAGTCAGAACCAAAGGTGTTGACGGGTATGAAGCGTTGCAGCTTGGTTTCGATGACAAAACTGAGAAACATTCCACGCAAGCGGCTATCGGCCACTTCAAGAAAGCGGGAACTGTTGCTAAGAAAAAAGTCGTTGAATTCCAGGATTTCGCAACAGAACAGAAATTAGGGGACGTTATCGACGTATCTATTTTTGCAGAAGGAGAATTTGTAGATGTACAAGGTGTATCTAAAGGTAAAGGTTTCCAGGGTGTAGTTAAACGTCACGGTTTTGGTGGTGTTGGACAAGCGACCCACGGACAGCACAACCGTTTGAGAGCGCCGGGATCTGTAGGAGCTTCGTCTTATCCTTCACGTGTATTCAAAGGAATGCGCATGGCAGGAAGAATGGGTGGAGATAATGTTAAAGTACAAAACTTGAAAGTGTTAAAAGTGGTTGCCGACAAGAACCTTATCCTTGTAAAAGGATGTGTTCCGGGACACACTAACGCTTACGTAATCCTTCAGAAGTAATGGAAGCAAAAGTATTAGATTTCAACGGAAAAGATACTGGAAGAAAAGTACAGCTTTCTGACGCAGTATTCGGCATAGAGCCAAACAATCACGCGGTTTATTTGGATGTTAAGCAATATCTTGCCAACCAAAGACAGGGAACGCACAAAGCTAAAGAAAGAGCTGAAGTTGCCGGATCTACCCGTAAGATTAAGAAACAAAAAGGTACAGGAACTGCCCGTGCAGGTTCTGCTAAAAACCCATTGTTCAAAGGTGGTGGTACGGTATTCGGACCAAGACCAAGAAGCTACTCGTTCAAATTGAACAAAAGCCTCAAACGTCTGGCAAGAAAATCAGCCTTGTCTTTGAAAGCAAAAGAATCAAATTTAGTAGTGTTGGCCGACTTCGATTTCGAGACTCCGAACACCAAAAATTTCATTAATGTTTTGAAAGCATTGGGATTAGAAAACAAAAAATCTTTATTCGTGTTGGGTGATTCAAATAAAAATGTATATTTGTCCTCACGCAATTTAAAGGCATCTAGCGTGGTAAGTAACTCAGAATTAAGCACTTACGCGATTTTAAATGCGAATAATTTAGTTCTTTTAGAGAGCTCTTTAGAAGGAATTGAAGAAAATTTAAGTAAATAATAGGAATATGAGCATCATAATTAAGCCTATAGTAACTGAAAAAGTAACCAAACAAAGTGAGGTTCTGAACCAATTCGGTTTCGTAGTAGACAAGAAAGCAAACAAAGTACAAATTAAGAAAGCTGTTGAAGCTGCTTACGGCGTTACTATTCTTTCTGTAAATACTATGAACGTTAGACCGGACAGAAGTACGAAATACACTAAAAGTGGCCTTATCAGTGGAAAGACAAACGCTTACAAGAAAGCGATTGTACAAGTACAAGAAGGAGAAACAATAGATTTTTACAATAATATCTAATAAATTTAGGCAGCATTATGTCAGTTAGAAAATTAAAACCTATTACCCCGGGCCAGCGATTTAGAGTTGTGAATAGTTTTGACGCTATTACAACTGATAAGCCGGAGCGTTCATTGATCGCACCGATAAAAAACTCAGGCGGTAGAAATAGTCAAGGAAAAATGACCATGCGTTATACAGGCGGTGGTCACAAACAGAGGTATCGTATTATTGATTTTAAAAGAACTAAAGACGGAATCCCGGCTACAGTGAAATCAATCGAATATGACCCGAATCGTACAGCGTTTATCGCGCTTCTGTGGTATGCAGATGGTGAGAAAACGTATGTAATTGCTCAAAACGGATTGCAGGTAGGTCAGAAATTAGTTTCTGGAGCAGAGGCACAACCGGAAATTGGTAATACTTTACCATTAAGCAAAATTCCATTAGGAACAGTAATCTCTTGTATCGAATTGCGTCCTGGACAAGGAGCGGTTATCGCTCGTTCTGCAGGTACTTTCGCACAGTTGATGGCAAGGGACGGAAAATATGCTACAATCAAAATGCCTTCAGGAGAAACAAGATTGATCTTGTTGACCTGTTCTGCAACGATTGGAGCGGTTTCCAATTCTGACCACCAATTGATCGTATCTGGTAAAGCAGGTAGAACAAGATGGTTGGGAAGAAGACCTAGAACCAGACCTGTTGCTATGAACCCTGTCGATCACCCAATGGGTGGTGGTGAAGGCCGTTCTTCTGGTGGACACCCACGCTCAAGAAAAGGCATCCCGGCTAAAGGTTACAGGACACGTTCTAAACAGAACCCGAGTAACAAGTATATTGTAGAACGTAGAAAGAAATAATAAGATATGGCACGTTCATTAAAAAAAGGACCTTACGTTCACTATAAATTAGACAAGAAAGTTCAGGACAACATCGCAGGCGGTAACAAAGGAGTAGTGAAGACCTGGTCTCGCGCTTCGATGATTACTCCGGATTTTGTCGGACAGACTATCGCAGTTCACAACGGTCGTCAGTTTGTACCGGTTTACGTAACAGAAAACATGGTAGGTCACAAATTAGGAGAGTTTTCACCAACAAGATCATTCCGTGGTCACGCTGGAGCAAAAAATAAAGGTAAAAAATAAGAAGCAATGGGAGTTCGTAAAAGAGAAAGAGCCGAAGGCATCAAAGAAGCTAACAAGCAGATTGCTTTCGCAAAGTTGAATAACTGCCCTACTTCACCTAGAAAAATGCGCTTAGTAGCAGACTTGGTAAGAGGACAGAAAGTGGAAAGAGCACTGAATATCTTAAGATTCAGCTCAAAAGAAGCTTCACGCAAGTTAGAGAAACTGTTATTATCTGCCATCAACAACTGGGAGCAGAAAAATGCAGAAGGTAACGTAGCTGAAGCAGGCTTAATCGTTAAAGAAATCCGCGTTGACGGAGGAATGATGCTGAAAAGACTTCGTCCTGCGCCACAAGGTAGAGCACACAGAATTAGAAAACGTTCGAACCACGTTACAATCGTATTAGGACAATTAGATAACACACAAGCAAATTAATTAAGATGGGACAAAAGACAAATCCAATTGGAAACAGACTTGGGATCATCAGAGGTTGGGATTCTAACTGGTATGGTGGAAATGATTACGGTGACAAAATCGCCGAAGATTATAAAATCAGAAAGTACATCCACGCCCGTTTATCAAAAGCTAGTGTATCAAAAGTAATCATCGAGAGAACTTTGAAACTTGTAACCGTTACTATCACTACTGCAAGACCTGGTATCATTATCGGAAAAGGCGGACAAGAGGTAGACAAGTTGAAAGAGGAATTGAAAAAGATTACTGACAAAGAGGTTCAAATCAACATCTTTGAAATCAAAAGACCTGAGCTTGATGCTTATCTAGTTGCGACTAGCATTGCCCGTCAGATCGAAAGCCGTATTTCTTACAGAAGAGCTATCAAAATGGCTATTGCTGCTTCCATGCGTATGAACGCTGAGGGTATCAAAGTTTTGGTTTCAGGACGTTTGAATGGTGCTGAGATGGCGCGTTCAGAAGGTTTCAAAGAAGGACGTGTTCCTTTATCAACTTTCAGGGCTGATATCGATTACGCACTTGCTGAAGCGCATACTACTTACGGTAGAATGGGTATCAAAGTGTGGATCATGAAAGGTGAAGTGTACGGAAAGAGAGATCTTTCTCCACTAGTCGGAATGGACAAAAAACAATCCGGACAAGGTGGTGGTGGTGATAAGCGCAGTGATTCTCCAAGAGGAGATCGCAAGCCTTTCAACAAAGACAGGAAACCGGCAGGAGACGCTCGTAAAAGAAAGTAAATTTTTAAATTTAAAGAAAAATGTTACAGCCTAAAAGAACAAAATACCGCAAGGTACAAAAAGGTAAAATGAAAGGGAATTCCCAAAGAGGGCATGAACTTTCTAATGGAATGTTCGGAATTAAATCTGTACACGAAGATGGTATGTTTTTGACTTCCCGCCAAATCGAGGCTGCGCGTATCGCTGCAACCCGTTTTATGAAAAGGGAGGGTCAATTATGGATCAAAATTTTCCCGGATAAGCCTATCACCAAAAAACCTCTTGAGGTACGTATGGGTAAAGGTAAAGGAGCTGTCGAATACTGGGCCGCTGTTGTTAAACCAGGAAGAATCATGTTTGAAGTTGGTGGTGTTCCATTGTCAGTTGCAAAAGAGGCTTTACGTCTTGCAGCTCAGAAACTACCGGTTAAAACGAAGTTCGTCGTTGCTAGAGATTTCGAAGCATAATTTATATTTATTATGAAACAATCAGAAATAAAAGATCTTTCTGCAGCAGAGTTGCAAGAAAAACTTAGCCAGACTAAGAAAACCTATTCCGATCTAAAAATGGCTCACTCCATTTCTCCAATCGAAAATCCTTTGCAGATCAGAACTGTAAGGAGAGACGTTGCGAGACTGGCTACTGAGATCAGCAAAAGAGAATTACAATAATGGATTCTGCTAAAATGGAAGATAAAAGAAATTTAAGAAAAGAGAGAATTGGTGTGGTAACTTCAAACAAGATGGACAAGTCTATCGTGGTTGCACAAGTTACTAAAGTAAAGCACCCGTTATACGGTAAGTTCGTGTTGAAAACTAAAAAGTATCACGCACACGACGAAACAAACGACTGTAACATTGGAGACACGGTAAGGATTAGCGAAACGCGTCCTTTGAGCAAAACCAAATGTTGGAGATTAGTTGAAATCATTGAAAGAGCTAAATAATTATGGTACAACAGGAATCAAGACTAAAAGTAGCAGATAACACGGGAGCAAAAGAAGTTTTAACTATCCGTGTTTTAGGAGGTACCAAAAGAAGGTATGCCTCTGTTGGAGACAAGATTGTAGTATCAATTAAAGACGCAACTCCAAACGGAAACGTTAAAAAAGGAGCCGTTTCAACTGCAGTGGTTGTACGTACCAAAAAAGAAGTGAGAAGAGCCGATGGTTCTTATATCCGTTTCGACGACAATGCCTGTGTTCTTTTGAACGCGGCTGGCGAAATGAGAGGAACACGTGTTTTTGGTCCGGTAGCGAGAGAACTTCGTGAAAAACAATTCATGAAAATTGTATCATTAGCACCAGAAGTGCTTTAATTATTTGCAAGATGATAAAGCTAAAAATAAAATCAGGTGATACGGTAAAAGTTATTGCAGGTGACCATAAAGGCGCTGAAGGTAAAGTTTTACGTGTATACAAAGAGAAGAACAAAGCGATCGTTGAAGGCGTTAACATGGTATCGAAACATACGAAACCAAGTGCTAAAAACCCACAAGGCGGAATCGTTAAGAAAGAAGCTGCGCTGCACATTTCAAACATTTCACTGATTGACCCTAAGTCAAAAACAGCGACAAGAGTTGGAACCAGAACAGAAGGAGACAAGAAAGTAAGATTTTCGAAAAAATCTAATACAGTACTATAGTGATGGAATATACACCTAGACTAAAACAAGAGTACAGAGACCGTGTTGTTTCTGCTCTTAAAGAAGAATTCGGTTACAAAAACGTAATGCAGGTTCCTAAACTTGAAAAAATCGTTTTGAGTAAAGGAGTTGGTGCAGCGGTTTCCGATAAGAAACTCATCGACTATGCCGTTGAAGAGTTGAGTAAAATCACTGGACAAAAAGCGATTTCTACAATCTCTAAGAAAGACGTTGCGTCGTTCAAACTGAGAAAAGGAATGCCGATTGGTGCAAAGGTAACTTTGCGCGGAGAAAGAATGTATGAGTTCCTTGACAGGCTGATCACTTCAGCTTTGCCACGTGTTCGTGACTTCAGCGGAATCAAAGCCACCGGTTTTGACGGTCGTGGAAATTACAACCTTGGGGTTCTGGAGCAAATCATCTTCCCTGAAATCGACATTGATAAAGTGAACAAGATTTCCGGAATGGACATCACGTTCGTGACTTCTGCAGCGACAGACCAGGAAGCAAAATCGTTATTGACTGAATTGGGTTTACCTTTTAAAAAGAACTAAGTTATGGCTAAAGAATCAATGAAAGCCCGTGAGGTGAAGAGAGAAAAAACGGTAGCAAAATACGCTGAGAAAAGAAAAGCTTTGTTAGAAGCTGGAGATTACGTAGGTTTGCAAAAATTACCGAAAAACGCTTCACCGGTTCGTATGCACAATCGTTGCAAACTAACAGGCAGACCAAGAGGTTATATGCGCCAGTTCGGTATTTCACGTGTCACTTTCCGTGAAATGGCCAACAACGGATTGATTCCGGGTGTAAAGAAAGCCAGCTGGTAAAAATTAAAGATTATTAATTGGTTCCAGGTTCGGGGTAAGAGTTACCGCCGAAAACCGTTACCGCAAATTGTTACATATGTATACAGATCCAATCGCGGATTATTTAACAAGGGTTAGAAATGCAGTGGCAGCCAATCACAAAGTGGTTGAAATCCCGGCTTCTAACATGAAGAAAGAAATCACCAAGATTTTATTCGACCAGGGATACATCCTGAGTTACAAATTTGAGGACAATGCAGTGCAGGGTTCCATCAAAATCGCTTTGAAGTATGACAAAGATACCAAAGAGCCTGTAATCAAAGATATCCAAAGAATTAGTAAACCAGGTTTACGTAAGTATTCAGGTTCTTCTAACATTCCACGTATCCTGAACGGATTGGGAATCGCAATTGTTTCCACTTCAAAAGGTTTGATGACCGGAAAACAAGCCAAACAACTCAATGTTGGTGGTGAAGTAATTTGTTACGTATACTAAAAACAGCTAAACGATGTCAAGAATAGGAAAAAATCCAGTTGTAGTTCCTGCCGGTGTAACTGTTGAAGTTGCCGACAATGTAATTACAGTAAAAGGGAAATTAGGTCAATTGACGCAGGAATACAGCGATGTAACTGTGACAGTTGAAGATGGTCAGGTTCAGGTTGACAGGTCTTCGGATCACAAAGACCAAAGAGCAAAACACGGATTGTACAGGTCTTTGATCAACAACATGATCATCGGCGTATCTGAAGGTTTCTCAAAAGAACTTGAATTGGTTGGAGTAGGTTACAGGGCTTCAAACCAGGGTCAGAAATTAGATTTAGCTTTAGGTTTTTCACACAATATTGTTTTGGAAGTTGCTTCAGAGGTAAAACTGGAAACGATTTCTGAAAAAGGAAAAAACCCAATCGTTAAATTGACTTCTTTCGACAAACAATTGTTGGGTCAGGTAGCTGCGAAAATCAGAGGTTTCCGCAAACCAGAGCCGTACAAAGGAAAAGGAGTGAAATTCGTAGGTGAAGTATTAAGAAGAAAAGCCGGTAAATCCGCTTAAAAAATAAGATCATGTCATTAACAAAAACTGAGAGAAGACAGAGAATTAAGTTCAGAATCAGAAAAATCGTTAGCGGTACTGCTGCTAAACCAAGACTTTCTGTATTCAGAAGTAACAAAGAGATCTACGCGCAGCTTATTGACGATGTGAACGGCGTTACTTTATTGGCCGCTTCTTCGAGAGAAAAAGCCGTAGACACTAAAGGAACTAACGTAGAAGTTGCAACCGCAGTTGGAAAACTCGTTGCAGAGAAAGCGTTAAAAGCCGGAATCGAGACAGTAACCTTCGACAGAGGTGGATATTTATACCACGGTCGTATTCAATCATTAGCCGAAGGCGCAAGAGCTGCAGGTTTAAAATTCTAATTTTATTATGTCAAAATATAAAAGCGTAGAAGCAGTAAAACCAAGCGGACTCGAATTGAAAGATCGTCTGGTAAGTGTAAATCGTGTAACCAAAGTTACAAAAGGAGGTCGTGCATTCGGTTTCTCTGCAATTGTAGTGGTAGGTGACGAGAACGGTGTTGTAGGTCACGGTTTAGGGAAATCCAAAGACGTTTCTGAAGCAATCGCGAAAGCGGTGGAAGATGCTAAGAAAAATCTGGTAAAGATTCCTTTGAGCGGCCAATCTGTTCCACACGAACAAAAAGGTAAATTTGGCGGAGCACGTGTATTCTTAATGCCTGCATCTCACGGTACAGGAGTTATTGCCGGTGGAGCTGTTCGTTCAGTTCTTGAGTCGGTTGGAATCCACGACGTATTGTCAAAATCACAAGGATCATCAAATCCTCATAACGTAGTAAAAGCAACATTCGATGCTTTATTGCAAATGAGAAGCGCTTACACTGTTGCAAAACAACGTGGTGTTTCTTTAGAGAAAGTATTTAAAGGTTAATTCAGGAAATTATGGCTAAATTATTAGTAAAACAAGTTAGAAGCAAAATCAACTGTCCATTGACACAAAAACGTGGACTTGAAGCTTTAGGTCTCAAAAAAATGGGCCAGGTTGTGGAGCATGAGTCAAATCCTGCAATCCTTGGGATGATAAACAAAGTTAAACACTTAGTTTCTGTAACGGAAGCTTAATAACAAATACAGTTATGAATTTAAGTAACTTACAACCTAATGAAGGTTCGACACACAATCAGAATAAAAGATTAGGTCGTGGAGAAGGTTCCGGTAAAGGTGGTACTTCCGCAAGAGGTCACAAAGGAGCGAAATCACGTTCTGGTTATTCTAAAAAGATTGGTTTTGAAGGTGGTCAGATGCCGCTTCAAAGACGTGTGCCTAAGTTTGGTTTCACAAACATCAATCGTAAAGAATACGAAGGTGTAAACCTTGATACGCTTCAATTGTTGGTAGACAATGGTATCGTAACAGACGCTGTCGATATGACAACTTATGTTATCAACCGTCTGGCTACGAAAAACGAAATCGTTAAGATTTTGGGTCGTGGCGAATTGAAAGCAAAACTGAAGGTATCCGCTCACAAATTTACTGCAACTGCAAAAGCCGCTATCGAAGCTGCCGGAGGAGAAGCTGTAACACTATAATTTTTCTGATCTTATGAAGAAATTTATTGAATCATTAGCTAATGTGTGGAAAATAGAAGAACTTAAAAACAGGATTCTATTCACTTTAGGTCTTTTATTGGTTTATCGCTTTGGTGCGCACGTAACCCTTCCGGGAATCGACGCGACACAATTGCACAGCTTAGCAGGTCAGACTAAAAATGGTATTGGTTCAATCTTGGACATGTTTACAGGTGGTGCCTTTTCAAAAGCCTCGGTTTTTGCATTGGGAATCATGCCGTACATCTCCGCTTCTATTGTGGTTCAGTTGATGGGAATTGCGATTCCTTATCTTCAGAAGCTGCAAAAGGACGGCGAAAGCGGCAGAAAGAAAATCAACCAGATTACACGTTGGTTAACCATCGCAATTACATTGGTACAAGGTCCTGGTTATATCTATAACCTATACAGAACTTTGCCAGGAAGCGCCTTCTTATTAGGGTTTGATTCTTTTTCATTCTTATTTTCTTCAGTTTTGATCTTGACAACAGGGACGATTTTCGCCATGTGGTTGGGAGAGAAAATTACAGATAAGGGAATTGGTAACGGTATCTCACTTTTAATTATGGTTGGTATTCTTGCAAGATTGCCTCAGGCTTTCATCCAGGAATTTACCTCAACCATTACCAACAATAACGGTGGGCCAATGTTATTGGTTATCGAAGTGATTGTTTGGTTATTGGTAATCATTGCCTGTGTTCTTTTGGTAATGGCAGTAAGAAAGATTCCGGTACAGTATGCGCGTCGTACAACAACCGGTGATTTCGAACAGGATATGATGGGTGGCAACAGACAATGGATTCCTTTAAAGCTCAACGCTTCAGGGGTTATGCCGATTATCTTTGCACAGGCCATCATGTTTATCCCGGCCGCATTGGCAGGCTTGTCTCAATCTGAGGCTTCCCAGTCGGTTGCCGGTGCATTCAGCAACATGTTCGGGTTCTGGTATAATTTGGTATTCGCTACATTGATTGTCGTGTTTACTTACTTCTATACCGCGATTACTGTTCCAACGAACAAAATGGCAGATGATTTGAAAAGAAGCGGTGGCTTTATCCCGGGTGTACGTCCAGGGGTTGAAACTTCCGATTTCTTAGATCATATCATGTCTTTAATTACTTTCCCAGGCTCATTATTCCTTGCACTGATTGCTGTGTTCCCGGCTATTGTGGTAAGTTTTGGTGTTCAACAATCCTGGGCGATGTTTTTCGGAGGTACGTCGTTAATTATTATGGTAGGTGTCGCTATCGATACCATCCAACAGATTAACTCTTACCTATTGAACAAACATTACGACGGTTTGATGAAAAGCGGTAAAAATAGAAAAGCAGTAGCTTAATTTATGGCAAAACAATCAGCAATAGAACAAGACGGGTCAATAATAGAAGCATTGTCTAATGCAATGTTTCGTGTAGAATTAGAGAACGGACACATCGTAATTGCACACATCTCCGGAAAAATGCGCATGCACTACATTAAGTTGTTGCCAGGCGATAAAGTGAAACTGGAAATGAGCCCTTACGATTTATCCAAAGCAAGAATTACTTATAGATATTAAAAGTATTACAATGAAAGTAAGAGCATCAGTTAAAAAAAGAAGTGCCGAGTGCAAAATTGTGCGCAGAAAAGGCAGATTATACGTAATCAACAAAAAGAATCCTAGATTTAAACAAAGACAAGGATAGTTATGGCAAGAATAGCAGGGGTAGACATCCCGAAAAACAAAAGAGGAGTTATCGCTTTAACCTACATCTTCGGAGTAGGCAGAAGCAGAGCTGAGGAAGTATTGGCAAAAGCCAACGTTAGCGAAGATATCAAAGTTCAGGATTGGAATGACGACCAGATCGGAGCAATCCGTGAGGCTGTGTCATTTTACAAAATTGAAGGTGAACTGCGTTCTGAGATTTCATTGAACATCAAACGTTTGATGGATATCGGATGCTACAGAGGAATCCGTCACAGATCTGGTCTTCCGTTAAGAGGACAAAGGACTAAAAACAATTCCAGAACAAGAAAAGGTAAACGCAAAACTGTTGCTAACAAGAAAAAAGCAACTAAATAATAAGTAATATGGCTAAAGCAACAACAAAAAAACGTAAAGTTATCGTTGAATCAACAGGTGAGGCTCATATTAGTGCAACCTTCAACAACATCATCATTTCTTTGACAAACAAAAAAGGTGAAGTTATTTCTTGGTCTTCAGCAGGTAAAATGGGTTTCAGGGGTTCTAAAAAGAACACACCGTACGCAGCCCAGATGGCAGCAGAAGATTGTAGCAAAGTAGCGTTAGAGGCTGGACTGAAAAAAGTGAAGGTTTATGTTAAAGGACCAGGAAACGGACGTGAGTCTGCAATCCGTTCGGTACATAACTCCGGAATTGAAGTAACCGAAATCATCGACGTTACTCCAATGCCACACAACGGTTGTCGTCCTCCAAAAAGACGTAGAGTTTAATTTTATTAATATTTAAGTATAACCCGGGACAGAATCAGATTATCGAAGGATTTGACCTGAATTCATAATCTCTGACCCAAAACAATTTAAAATGGCAAGATATACTGGTCCAACTACAAGAATCGCACGTAAATTCGGTGAAGCGATCTTCGGAGATGACAAATCTTTCGAAAAAAGAAATTACCCACCCGGACAACACGGGATGGCTAAAAAAAGAGGTAAGAAATCGGAATATGCTGTCCAGTTAATGGAAAAGCAAAAAGCGAAATACACTTACGGAATCCTTGAAAAACAATTCCGCGGTCTTTTCGTTAAAGCATCTGCTGCACGTGGTGTAACAGGTGAGGTTCTTCTTCAATTGTGTGAGGCAAGATTAGACAACGTGGTTTACAGAATGGGTATCGCACCTACTCGTCGCGGCGCACGTCAAATCGTTTCTCACCGTCATGTTACCGTAAATGGAGAATTGGTAAACATTCCTTCCTACCATTTAAAAGCCGGCGATAAAGTGGCTGTTCGTGAAAAATCAAAATCAGTGGAAGCCATCGAGCGTTCATTGTCAAACTCTTCACACGTGTACGAATGGATTACCTGGAACAATGACCTTAAAGAAGGTACTTTTGTTTCCGTTCCTGCAAGATTGCAGATTCCTGAAAACATCAAAGAACAACTGATCGTCGAATTGTACAACAAATAATAATTGACTTAGTCGAAATTATGGCAATATTTAATTTTCAGAAACCTGATAAAGTTATCATGATCGATTCAACCGATTTCGAAGGCAAATTTGAATTTCGCCCTTTGGAACCAGGTTACGGATTGACCGTTGGTAATGCACTTAGAAGAGTTTTGCTTTCCGCACTGGAAGGTTACGCAATCACATCGGTAAGAATCGAAGGTGTAGACCACGAATTTTCTACTATTTCTGGTGTTGTTGAAGATGTTACTGAAATCATCCTTAACTTGAAGCAAGTTCGTTTCAAGCGCCAGATTGAAGACGTCGACAATGAATCAGTGACCATTTCGGTTACAGGTAAAGACCAATTGACCGCAGGTGACTTCCAGAAGTTCATCTCAGGTTTCCAGGTATTGAACCCGGAATTGGTGATCTGCAACCTCGACAGCAAAATCAAATTAAACTTTGAACTGACTATCGAAAAAGGAAGAGGATATGTTCCTGCAGAAGAGAACAAAAAACAAAATGCGGCCATCGGTACAATCTTTACTGACTCAATTTTTACTCCGGTAAAAAATGTTAAGTATGCTATCGAAAACTTCCGTGTGGAGCAAAAAACAGATTATGAGAAATTGGTTTTCGAAATCAAAACCGACGGTTCCATCAATCCCAAAGACGCGTTGACCGAAGCTGCAAAAGTTTTGATCCACCACTTTATGCTGTTCTCTGACGAAAGGATCACCCTCGAAGCTGACGAAATTGCGCAGACCGAATCTTACGATGAAGAGTCTTTGCACATGAGACAATTGCTCAAAACAAAACTGGTTGATATGGATTTATCCGTTCGTGCCCTGAATTGTTTGAAAGCCGCAGAAGTTGATACCCTTGGAGATTTAGTATCTTTCAACAAAAACGACCTGATGAAGTTCCGTAACTTCGGTAAGAAATCTTTAACGGAGCTCGACGAGCTCGTAGCCGTTAAAAACTTAACCTTCGGAATGGACTTAGCCAAATACAAACTAGATAAAGAATAAATTACTTCATATTTTGCTCTCCAAAGAGGATTGAAGCAAGATGAAGTTAACAAATACACGTCATGAGACACGGAAAAAAATTCAATCACTTAAGCAGACAAAAAGGGCATAGAGCACTGATGTTGTCCAATATGGCTTGTTCTCTTATCGAGCACAAACGTATCAATACGACTGTCGCTAAAGCAAAAGCGTTAAAACAATATGTTGAACCGCTTATTACAAAATCAAAAGATGATACTAC
Organism: Flavobacterium sp.; assembly: GCA_035317805.1. Taxonomy (GTDB): domain Bacteria; phylum Bacteroidota; class Bacteroidia; order Flavobacteriales; family Flavobacteriaceae; genus Flavobacterium. The sequence continues at coordinate 33,510 of DATHGE010000393.1, forward strand.
ACACAACCGTCGTATCGTGTTCGCTTACCTTAGAAGCAAATATGCAGTAACGGACCTGTTCCGCGATGTAGCCGCTAAAGTGGGTGACCGTCCGGGTGGTTACACAAGGATTATCAAAGTTGGAAACCGTTTGGGAGACAACGCTGATATGGCGATGATCGAACTTGTAGATTTCAACGAAATATACAACGGTGGTAAAAAAGAAGAGAAAAAAGCGAAAAGCCGTCGTGGTGGAAAAGCTAAAGGTGCTACAACTGCTCCTGCTGCCGCTCCTAAAGCAGAAGCCCCAGAAGCGAAAGTGGAAGAGCCTAAAGCAGAAGCACCGGTTGTCGAAGAAACGCCAATCACTGAAGCTCCGGAAGCTGCCGCTGACGAAAACACAGAAGAGAAAGACGCATAATGACTTTCAACTTCAAATAAAATCAAGGATAAACTTTTTAGTTTGTCCTTTTTTTTTGCTTTTTTTTGATAAGCTATTCCCGCTGTCCGCTATATCTTTTACGGCCATTGACTAAGTTTGTACCTGAAGCCCACAGGGCTTCCTCCTCTTAATCTCAAATGGCCGTAAAAGGATGCCGCTTCCATCGGGGCTAGACCAAGCCATCGATTCCAAATGTTCATAACCTTTAAAAATCTTTGCGACAAAACTTTGTGCCCTTTGCGGTAAAAAAAATTAAATTTGCACAACTACAAATTACAATGACTAAATACACGACAAGACAACCCGCAATTCTCTTACTTTCCGACGGAACCATCTTTCACGGCAAATCCATCGGAATCTCCGGAACAACCTTCGGCGAACTCTGCTTCAACACCGGAATGACCGGCTACCAGGAAATCTTCACCGATCCGTCCTATTTCGGCCAGATCATGATCACGACCAATCCGCACATCGGGAACTACGGTGTCAATACGAATGACACCGAATCGGGATCGATCAAAATCGCCGGACTCGTCTGCAAGAATTTCAGCTATACGCAATCACGCCCAAGTGCATCGGGAACGCTCGAAGACTATTTTAAGGAACAAAACCTCATTGGTATCTCCGACGTCGATACGCGCGCACTGACGGCTTACGTCCGCGACAACGGCGCCATGAATGCCGTCATCTGCACCGACGGAACAGCTGTTGAAGAACTCAAAGCGCAGCTCGCCAAAGTGCCCGACATGAAAGGTCTCGAACTCGCCTCAACGGTTTCCACCAAACAGCCGTATTTCTTCGGAAACGAAACCGCCAGATATAAAATCTCCGCACTCGATCTTGGCATCAAAACCAACATCCTGCGCAACCTTGCCAAACGCGACTGCTATATCAAGGTTTTTCCTTACGATGCGACCTATAAAGATTTATCTGAATTTAACCCCGACGGCTATTTCCTTTCCAACGGTCCCGGCGATCCGGAACCTTTAAGCGGTGCCATCCAGGTAACGAAAGAGATTCTCGAAAACAACAAGCCATTATTCGGAATCTGTCTCGGCCACCAGATTATCGGCCTGGCAAACGGAATTTCCACCTTCAAAATGTTCGGCGGACACAGGGGAATCAACCATCCCGTAAAAAACCTGCTCACCGGAAAAGGCGAAATTACTTCCCAGAATCACGGTTTTGCAGTCAACCGCGAAGAAGTAGAAAATCATCCCGATTTCGAAATCACGCACATCCACATCAACGACAACACCGTCGCCGGAATGCGCATGAAATCGAAGAACTGCTTCTCGGTGCAATACCATCCTGAAGCAAGCCCGGGACCACATGATTCTTCCTATTTGTTCGACCAGTTTATCGAGAATATCGCATCGGCTTCAAACTAAAACGTTTGCGTTTATAAGTTTTCCCAAATTATTAATGATGTGCTTTTATCGTACCTCAAATTTTTTTAATTTCGGAAAATAAACATTCAAATAATAACAAATAAATAAATTCACCATGAGCATTATCATCAAAATCCACGCAAGACAAATTTTCGATTCCAGGGGAAATCCTACCATTGAAGTTGACGTTGTAACCGAAAATGGCGTTCTCGGAAGAGCCGCAGTTCCATCCGGAGCTTCTACAGGCGAACACGAAGCGGTCGAATTGCGCGATGGCGGAAAAGCATTCATGGGCAAAGGCGTACTCAAAGCCGTCAAAAATGTCAATACGACGATCGCCGCAGAATTGCTCGGGACTTCTGTATTCGAACAAAATGCCATCGACCAGACCATGATCGAGCTCGACGGTACGCACAACAAAGGGAATTTAGGTGCAAATGCGATCTTAGGCGTTTCTTTGGCCGTAGCCAAAGCTGCAGCAAATGAGCTCGGATTGCCATTATACAGATACGTAGGCGGCGTTTCAGGAAACACGCTCCCGGTTCCGATGATGAACATCATCAACGGCGGTTCGCACTCAGACGCGCCGATCGCTTTCCAGGAATTTATGATCATGCCGGTTAAGGCAAAAACATTTTCACAGGCTTTGCAGATGGGAACGGAGATTTTCCACCACCTGAAAAAAGGATTGCACGACCGCGGATTATCGACTGCTGTTGGCGACGAAGGCGGATTTGCCCCAAACCTCGCAGGCGGAACGGAAGATGCGATCGAATCGATCAAGAAAGCGGTGGAAAGCGCCGGTTACAAATTCGGTGATGAAGTGATGATCGCTTTGGATTGCGCCGCTTCCGAATTCTACGTGAACGGAAAATACGACTATTCGAAATTCGAAGGCCCGAACGGAAAAATCCGCACGTCTGAAGAGCAGGCAGATTACCTCGCAGATCTGGCCGCCAAATATCCGATCATTTCTATCGAAGACGGCATGTATGAAGACGACTGGGAAGGCTGGAAATACCTGACCGATAAAATCGGACACAAAGTGCAGTTGGTTGGGGATGATTTGTTCGTAACGAATGTCGAGCGTCTTTCAACCGGAATCGAAAAGGGAATTGCCAATTCGATCCTTGTAAAAGTAAACCAGATCGGGACTTTGACCGAAACCATCGCAGCCGTAAACATGGCGCACAACGCCGGATATACTTCTGTAATGTCGCACCGTTCGGGAGAAACCGAAGACAACACGATTGCCGATTTGGCGGTAGCGTTAAATTGCGGGCAGATCAAGACGGGTTCATTATCACGTTCCGATCGTATGGCGAAATACAATCAATTGCTTAGAATTGAAGAGGAATTGGGAAGCACCGCTTACTTTCCAGGTTTGAAAGCATTCAAAATCAAATAAGAATTACAAAATAGATTTTAAAACCCTGCCAAAACGGTAGGGTTTTTTTGTGGGGTTAAAATTTATCACACCGCGCGAGCCTGCTATAAATCAGCAATATATAAAAGATAAATAATGATGAAAAGTTAAAAAATTGAAATTTTAATTCGATATTAGCGCAAACCAATAATTTGACTTATGAAAAGAACGCTACTTTTTTCACTGTTTCTTTACAGTTGTGTTTCGATTGCGCAAATTGTAAATATCCCGGATCCGAACTTCAAAGCGGATCTTATCTATCAGGGCGTCGACTCGAACAACGACGGGGAAATTCAGGTCAGTGAGGCCGTGTCCACCTCTTTTTATTTTAATACAAGCGAAACAATCACCGACATGACCGGGATTGAGACGTTTATTCATTTGAACAGTTTGTCCATTGAAGACGCGGCAATAACGTCTTTGAATATAAACGGGCTTACCCAACTGCAAACACTGCGAATCAGGAATACGAATTTGGCATCGCTCAATATCAGTAACCTGACCGGCCTTACAACATTTGAATGTCGGGAGAACACTTTGTTGACAGCGCTTGACGTTACGAACCTGACGAACCTGACTTACCTGAATACACAGGGATGTACATTAATTACTGCGCTTAATTTGGCTCCACTCGTTCACTTAACCGGTTTAAATTGTTCCCAGAACAATATTGCTAATCTGGATCTTACGACGTTGTTGAACCTGACATCGCTTATCGCAGACGGTAACCCGATTATTACGATTGATATTTCGAGCGTACCGAATTTGCATTATCTCAATGTGACTGGTACCGGTATATCGTCACTCGACCTTGCGAACGTACCGAATCTCAATACATTGCTATTCGCGAATACTCCAATGGTGTCAATCGATTTAAGTCCGGTAAACCTGCATCAGCTATATTGCAGCCAAACAGACATGATGTCGTCACTTGACCTTTCAGCGCAAACCAATTTAACGGATCTTGGGATTGGTGGCCAGCAGTTGTCGAACGTCGATTTGAGCGCGTTGGCGAATCTGACCTATCTCGGAATTGACGGGCTACAGCAAAATTATATCGACTTTAGCCTGATGCCGTTGCTTAACCAAATCGATATCGATAACAGCAGCATTACCCAGATGGACTTTTCGCACAACTATACGATCGATCAACTTTTCCTGGGTAACAATAACGCACTGGCTTATCTCAATCTCAAAAACGGAATGTATTTCATCGACTTCGGCATTTCTGGTTCGCCAAACTTGCTGTATGTTTGCGTCGACACGGTCCCATCGCAAGCCACTTACTATTTCGGACCCTATGCGTTGGCGCACGGCAACAATCCGCTTTGCCAGCTCAATCCTTTCTGCTCGTTCACGCCGGGCGGCATTTACAATACGACCACAGGTACGGTCCGGTTTGATGCCGGCGGTAACGGCTGTGATTCTTCCGACCCGATAGTAAGTAATTTCAAGATACATGGTTCCGCGGGCCTTTCGCAAGCCGATATTTTTACGAACAATTCCGGCGTTTTTTCGATCCTGATGCAAAACGGTATTACACTAACGCCCGAACTTGAAAACCCCGGTTATTTTAACGTGACGCCTTCTGTAGCTACTGTAAATTTTCCCGGAATCGATAACAGCACGCAGACGCAGGATTTTTGCATTTCCCCGAACGGCGTGCATAATGATGTTGAAGTTGTTGTCATAGCTGTTACTCCGCCAAGGCCAGGATTCGATGCCATCTACAAAATCATTTACAGGAACAAAGGAAACCAGGCCGTCTCGGGTGCCATTACATTTGTTTACGATGGGTCGATATTTGATTTTGTAACTGCCGATACTTCACCTGCTTCCAATTCTGAAGGTTCGCTGACGTTTGATTATACCAATCTCGCGCCTTTCGAGCAGCGTGAGATTCGAGTGACGCTCAATTTGAACGGGCCGATGGACACCCCTGCCGTTAACATCGGCGATAATGTGAGCTCAACTGCAACTATGCAGATTACCGGTGTTGCAGACGAAGTGCCCGATGACAATATCTTTATTTTCAACCAGACTGTTTTGGGTGCTTTCGACCCAAATGATAAGCAGTGCCTCGAAGGGCAGACGGTTACCCCGGATTTGATAGGGGACTATTTGCACTATCAGGTCAATTTTGAAAATACCGGCAATACCGCGGCCCAAAACATTACTGTGCGCGATCAAATCGACAGCAGTAAATTTGATTTGGCAAGCCTTGAGGTTCTGTCTTTGTCGCATCCGGGATTTGCAAGGATTGTTGGCAACACCGCAGAATTTATTTTTGACGACATCAATCTTGAGCCGGATGCGAAAGGTTACGTCATCTTCAAAATCAAGACAAAAAGCACCTTGACGGCTAACGCGATCGTTACCAATAAAGCTGATATTTTCTTCGACTATAATTTTCCGGTGGCGACCAATACGGCAACGACCGCCTTTCAGTTGCTTGGTACGAAAGAATTTGCAACTGATGATTCTATAACTGTTTATCCAAATCCGGCAAACAATTGGGTGAATGTAGAAGCAAAAGGGATTGTGAAGTCGTATGGATTGTTCGATATTCAGGGCAGGATTTTGGAAATAAAACAGATTAATAAAGCCAATGCAAAAATCGATATTTCGAAACACGCCACCGGAATTTATTACCTGAGAATTTATACCGATTCAGGAATGAAAACCGAGAAACTCATTAAGAATTAAACTTAAAAAGCAACTTTTTTAAAACCCGCACATTACAGTTGCGGGTTTTTTTATGCGAAAATCGGGCGACAATATTATCATAGTTTTTATAGAATAATTAACGATTTCATTGCAATATTCTTTTTTTAATTCGTCTTAAATTCCATAGATTTGTTAAATTATTATTTCAAGATTAAATTACCTAACAATTATGTCAAAAACAGCAATATTAGAATTAGATGGCAAGAAGTATGAGTTTCCGGTAATCGTCGGGAGCGAAAATGAAGTCGCCATCGATATAAGCAAATTACGTGACTTGTCACTCGCAATCACAATGGATCCGGGATATAAAAATTCAGGTGTCTGTAAAAGCGATATCACTTTTCTCGACGGTGAAGAAGGAATTCTGCGCTACAGGGGCTATGCTATTGAAGATTTAGCCGACAAGGCCGATTTTTTAGAAGTTTCTTACCTCGTTATTTTCGGAGAATTGCCAACCAGGCAACAGCTTGTGCAGTTCGAAAATGACATCCGAAAATATACCCTCGTGAATGAGGAAATGAAAAACATCATCGACGGTTTCCCGAAAACTGCACACCCGATGGGTATTTTGTCATCATTGACCAGTGCATTAACGGCTTTCAATCCAAAAGTAGTTAACGTTGAGAATGAAAAGGAAATGTATGAGGCCGTTTGTAAAACCATGGGTAAATTTCTGGTTTTAGCTACGTGGACATTCCGCAAGGTTTCAGGTTTTCCATTGAATTACTACGACAATACGAAAGGCTATGTGGAGAATTTCCTAAACCTGATGTTTGCATTGCCAACAGGCCCATATACTGCAAATCCGGTAGTCATCAATGCCCTGGACAAATTATTCATACTTCACGCCGACCACGAGCAGAACTGTTCGACTTCAACCGTAAGGATGGTGGGTTCTTCACACGCAGGCTTGTTCGCTTCTATTTCTGCCGGAGTTTCCGCACTTTGGGGACCTTTGCACGGAGGCGCAAACCAGGCGGTTTTAGAGATGCTTGAGGAAATCCAGAAAAATGGCGGCGATGCTGATAAATATCTCGCTAAGGCGAAAGACAAGGACGACCCGTTCCGTTTAATGGGATTTGGCCACAGGGTTTATAAGAATTTCGATCCGCGCGCCAAAATCATCAAGAAAGCCGCAGACGAAGTCCTGTCCAATTTAGGGGTAGACGACCCGATTTTGATTATCGCCAAGAAACTCGAGGAATCGGCCCTGGTGGACGAATATTTCGTTTCGAGAAAATTATACCCTAATGTCGATTTTTACTCCGGCATTATCTACCGTGCCTTGGGCATCCCAACTGACATGTTCACCGTTCTGTTCGCTATCGGCCGCTTGCCGGGCTGGATCGCACAATGGAAAGAAATGCGCGTTAACAAAGAACCAATCGGAAGACCGAGACAGATTTATACCGGTTATCCGTTGAGACCATTTAAAGAAATGGATAAAAGATAAATTATACCAGATTTAGTATATTCTATAGTAATCCCGATTGCCTTGTGCAGTCGGGATTTTTCTTTTTTGAGGATAATTCACACTGGCTTTTTTGTTTAATGATTCAATGGATACCTAACAGCAGATTAAAATTAAATCGCCAAGTGAGAGATATATTGTTAATAACTACACAATGCGACTGTTAAATTTCTTACAAAATTTCTCTAAATTTGAGTACTATCAACTAAAAATCATATTATTTATGAAAACAAAACAACTTTTTGCAGTAGTGTTATTAGCAGGCATTTCGTCATTAAATGCCCAAACTTTATTCGCTCCTTCGGGGCTTTTGGGAACTTCTTCAGTACCGTTCAGCGTGGGTATTGGCACCAGTACACCCGCAAGGAACCTTCATGTCGAAGGGAACGTATTGGTCAATTCCAGCTTAAATGGCAATCCTGTTATTGAAGGAAATGGCAGTGTGCTCAAGTTTGGAACCAATCAAAACAGGGAACTTCTCAAATTTACGACCACAGCGACAGTTCCAAACGCAAGCATTTTTACAATATACAACAGGCGTCTGACCAACGCTTCCGATTGGACCAGTCTGGTCACAAGGCTGCAGGCATCAACCGATGTTTCTCCGCAAGGTTATATCGAATATAACGGCGTCACGTCCGTAACAACAGATAATTCCTATAAAGGCGCTGTATCGTTCGGATTTGAAAAGAAAGAATACATGCGTATTTTCTATAATGGCAAAGTCAGGATTGGCGGCAACACCCAGATTTTCCCAACTACCGTTGGGTCTGCGGATGTTTCCACATACAAACTGTTTGTTAACGGCGGAATCCTTACCGAGCAAATCCGCGTTAGCCTCGACAGTCCTTGGGCGGATTATGTATTCCATAAAAATTACAAATTGGCAAGCCTGAGCGAAGTGGAAAGTTTTATCGCCGACAACGGGCACCTCCCGAACGTACCTTCTGCACAACAGGTAAAAGAGAATGGCATCGAGTTGGGCGACATGGCTAAAATCCAACAGGAAAAAATTGAAGAACTGACACTTTACCTGATCCAGCAAAACAAAGCGATTGAAGAATTAAAAGCAGAGGTTAAAGCTTTGAAAGAAAGAAAATAAATATAAGTCAACTAAAAATTAAAAGATGAAAAAACTTATATCTATTTTCTGTATCCTTGCTATGGCATTATGCTGCAGCATGGGTTTTGCCCAATCCCAGTCTAAGGGAAGCGAGGCAACTGTCAGTCCGTCCGGATTACTTGAAAACGTATTCGACCAATACGGAAACAAATACAAACTCTCTGATATTGCAATCAGTAAAGAAACGGTAACCCCGAAAGGAACTTCGCGAAGCGCAATATTGTGCAGTTCCGGGATGTTCGACCTGTATTTTGAAACCGGAAGCGGAATGGAAGATCCTTCAAATCCTACGCACAATGCCCGTCGGGCTGTCGTATGTCAGGTATTTCAGGATCTGTCTAATTTTATCAATTCGCCTTTGCAGAATGTCGGCAACACAACACGTGTCAAAATCTGGGTCAGGGATTTGGGACAAATCGTCTCCAATCCATCAACCAGCGGCGTATTGGGGTTGGCCACCGCTTTCTATAATATGCCTGTAAATTCGGGTGGAATTATAGACAACGAGATCTGGAAAACAATCCACAGCGGGGCAGATTCTTACACCAACGTCACCGATCCAATCATTTCGACCAATCCGAATCCCGGAGGTTCAGGAACTTACTATCACGGGATGATGGCTTTCAATTTTGTTAATCCGGTGGTGAGTTGGCATACGAATCTCTCTGCGGTAGCTCCGGCAGGTCTTTTCGATTTGTATAGTGTGGTTTTACATGAAGTCACCCATGCGCTGGGATTTGCCAGCCTGATCAATTATGACGGGACTTCTAAATTCGGAGGCGCTTTTAACTATTATACACGTTACGATAAGTTTTTGAAGGATAATGCGGCAAGCCAATTCCTGATTGCCAATCCGGGTGCGTGCTCTACCATGTATGGCTATTCCTTTAACAGCAGCCTGTCGAATTCCATCCTGCATCCTGGCTGTGGTTTAAATCCGCCGGTATCGGGAGGTTCCCTGGATCATACGGTTTGCTCCTCGGCTATAAAGTATGTGAGTCCGGGCGCAACAGTGCCGGTTTACACGCCGCAGTGTTTTGAGCCTGGAAGCAGTTTAAGCCATTTCGAGGACGAATGCTTTCCGCCAAATATCAACAATGCTTACTTTACGATGAGTAATGCCAACGGGGCGGGAGTGACCAAACGTTTTCTCAGGGCCGAAGAACGTACCGCCTTGTGCGATATCGGATACAACGTTAACACCACATTCGGAGGTACTGCAATACAAAGCTTTATCAATTATGGCGGAGTGGCCTGTGGCGGAATTCCTGTCGCCGGAATTAATGATGGAATCACTACCGTGGGAGCGTATGCGTTCATTGGCAATGCTTCTGCTACAATCGCAATCACCGGCATATTGAATAATGATTTTACGACCAATAGCAGCGATCTCCGTTTTGAATGCCTTCAGGACCTTTATGACACGGCGGCCATTATTCCAACGACAACAGGAAGCGCTACAACACCTGTCACCTTTAAAAGTGCGGTGCCGGGCGTCCATTTGTTGCGGTATGTTCCTTATAACAATAGTACACAGCAAAGAGGTAACATCACCTATGTGTTTGTTTATGTAATGCCGGCGGCGACTTCGGTTTGCGTACCAACGCCAACGGCCTGTAGCCTTGTGATGAATGGTGATTTTGAGCAGGCTTCGGCTATGCCAACCACATTGAGCGAGATCACGCTTGCCTGCGGATGGAGCAATGCCCAAAGCAATACACCTGATTATTTTAACGCCGGATCATCGAGCTCGCTTGTAGACGTGCCTTGTAATGTCTTCGGAAGCCAAAGCGATAATGTAGCGGGACATAACGGTTATGCCGGTTTTCACGTAGACCGCGACAGTAGCGGTAGCGGAAACCATTATTATGAAACCATCATGACGAAACTTAAATCGCCAATGTTGCCTAACAGTACTTATCAGCTTAGCTTCGATGTTTCGCTTGCGGACGGGATGAGTTCGTCTGCAGTGAAGATGCAGGCTTATCTGAGTGATACGCTGTTGCCGATTGGTGCCACTGGGGGGGATCTTGCGATTCCAAATCCCAATATGCTTTTTACCAACACAAGCTATTCGACTACGGCAAATGGATGGGATCACATCGTATTT